>CAMXAS010000170.1 GCA_947179195.1 uncultured Bacteroidales bacterium | reverse complement strand
TGCCGGTGAACGTCCAGGGCGTATGCCGGTCCGGATAGGCCGTATGCACGCCCACACCCGCCTGTATGCCGAAATGGAAGTCATCATGTTCGGTGGTTACCATTGTGGATTGCGCCCGCACGGAGAACGCACAGAACACGCAGAAAAAGAGCCCCGTAAGGCAAACGGCAAACCGATAAGCGCCGCTTTTGCTTTTTTCCGCTTTTTTGGCGTAAATTTGCATATTAACTGACACGTTGCACTAATTTTACAAAATTAGTAATAAAAATGAAAAAAACAGCATGGATTCCGGTGGCCGTCTTATTGTTGAACGGCATGGCGCTGTTCCCTACTTCCGTGGCGGCCCAATCCGGCAAACCCGTTTTCATAGACAGTCCGGCCTATGTATTGAGCGGCGGCAGAAATGACGGTATAAACGACGACCGACCGGCGGCCACCGCCCCCGCGCCGGCGCAAACCCAGACGCCGCAACCCGCAAAGGCGCAACCAAAACCGTCAACGGCGCCAGCCACGACTACAACGCAACCCGTACCGGCCAAGCCCGCGCCGCAACCGACCCCAACCGCTTCGGTGCAGAACCCGCAGCCTACCTACGAGGTAGCTTCGACCACGGCTCCCGACCTCAACGCCCTGAACCAAACGGCGGCTAAACCGAAAGAAGGTAAAAAGGCTGAAAAATCCAAAAACTCGCTGGCCCGTCAAGGCAAACTCGTATATATTTCCGTTGACGCCGCACAGGTTTTCAACTGGTACGGCAACGTCAACCGGCCTTACAACGGCAAAGGGGCGCGCGCCATCGTCAACCCCACGGTATCGGTCGATTTCGACTTGGGTTATTATATGTTCCTCGGTACGGGGCTTTCGTTCAACACCACGGGCGGCCGCCTGCAATATCCGTCGGACTATGTGGAACAATACAAGGATTTGGGCTTTTCCGCCTACGACGAGGTGTTGCGTGCCTACACGGCCTCGTATCTCGAACTGCCGATTGTGTTCCGCGTGCAAACCAACCTGTTGCACAAACACTGGCGTGTCTTCGGCTCGGTGAGCGGGCACTTCGGCGTGCGCGTCTTTTCGCGCTACCGCGACACTTACGAAGACTTCAAATTTCAAAACCCCTTCGGCAATCAGACGCTCGAAGGCAAATTGGTGCAGACCGGCAAACTCGGCAACAAAATCAACCCCTGGCAGGTGGCGGTCGGCGCAAGGATCGGCGGTTCCTACAAACTGCTGAGCATCATGTCCCTGCGTTTCGGCGTAGGCTACCGCTACGGTTTCCTCGACGCGCTGACCAAGAACCACGAACAGCCCAAGGGCGTGCAGGCGACGGCCAAGCCGCAACAATTCGAGATTTTCTTAGGCCTGACGTTTTAGTGTGACCCGACAACAACCCGTGATATGAACGACATCGTCTTGCTACAGGCGGCCTTTTCGGCCGAAGACATTACCGGCAACCGGCACGCCATAGCCGAAGCCTACGGGAAAGCGGCGGCGGCCGGCGCCGAGATCGTGGCGGCGCCGCTCCAAGCGGTCTGCGGCTTCAAGCCCGGCCGGCGGCTGCAATCGCCCGCCTTTGTGAAAGCCTACTGCGAGGCGGCCGAAGCCCTGATTGCCGCCACCACACAGACCGTTTTGGTGTTTGAAGTGCCGCTGGTGATGCAAGACGGCGGTTATACGCCCCTGTTCGTCGCCGCGCGCAACGGCAAGGCGGAACGCGCCGCCGGCCGCCTGACGTTCCAATACGGCGACGGACGCAAGGCCCTGGTCTGCGCCGCCAACGAGGCGCATGGCTATGCGGAGGCCGAAACCCTGAAGCCGGATTTGCTCATTTTGGCCGACTGCCACGCCTTGGTGGAGGATAAGGAGGCCGAACGCGACAAACGCCTGCAACGGGCGGCCGCCGCGGTGGAAACGACGGTTTATGTCAACCAGGCCGGCTGTTTGGACTATCATATCCTGAGCGGCGGTTCGACGCGCTTCGACGCTTACGGCAAACAACGCGCCACCTGCCCGCTATTCACGGCCTGCCTGACGGCTCCGCAAGCCGGCTTCACGCCCGACTATACCGACCGGACGGCCCTCATCCACGAGGCCTTGGTGTGCGGCATACGCGACTACGGCCAACGTAGCGGCATAAGCTCGGCCATCGTCGGCCTTTCGGGCGGCATCGACTCGACGGTGGTGTTGCCTTTGGCCGTGGAGGCCTTCGGCCCCGACAACGTGTTCGGCCTTATGATGCCGTCGCGCTTCTCCACCGACCATTCGGTGAACGACGCCGTCCAACTGGCTAAAAACACCGGCGTTTCTTACGAAATCATCGCGATTGAACCGCTTTACACGACGTTTCTGCAACAGTTGGCGCCCGTGTTCAAAGACACGCCCTTCGGTTTGGCCGAAGAAAACCTACAGGCGCGCATACGCGGCAACCTGCTCATGGCGGCCTCCAACAAAAAGGGCGGCATCGTGCTCAACACGTCCAACAAAAGCGAATCGGCCTGCGGCTACGGCACGCTCTACGGCGACCTCTGCGGCGGCCTTTCGGTTATCGGCGACCTTTACAAAAGCCAAGTCTATGCCTTGGCGCGCCACTTCAACCGGGAGCGCGAAATCGTGCCGCTCAACTGCATCGAAAAAGCCCCCTCGGCGGAATTGCGTCCGAATCAGAAAGACAGCGACTCGCTGCCCGACTACGATTTAATCGAACGCATCCTGCGCGGCCACTTGGAACGGCATCTGACCGCCACCGAACTCACGGCCCAAGGCCTGCCGGAAGCCGACGTGACGAAAGTGCTGCGGCTGTTGCGCAACAGCGCCTACAAACGCTTGCAGACCCCGCCCGTCCTGCGGCTCACCGACACCGTACTCTCCGAATACCGGCCATTCTAAGTCGGCACGGGTTTTGCCGTAAGGATATTCGCAATTATTCGTATATTTGTTGTTGATATGCCGAATCGCTTGTCTTTATCCCAACGCATCGCGTGCATAGGCCTCTGCCTGGGGCTATCCGCCGGGCTTTGCGCCGCCCGAGCCGCCACGCCCGCCGTCAAGGCCACGGCCACGGCTTCCGTGCTGTCTTACGGCCCCACGTTGCGCATCGGTGTGGAGACGGACGGCATCTACCGCATCACTTACGAAGACCTTAAACGCGAAGGTTTGCTGAAAGCCGCCGTGCCGAGCGGGCGCATCGCGCTTTACGGCAACCGCCCCGGCATATTGCCGACGCGCAACGTGGCCGGCATCCCCGACGATTTGGCAGACCTGCCGATTGCGATGTACGACGGCGGCGACGGCCAATTCGGCTCCGGCGACTACTTCCTGTTCTACGGCCAAAGCCCCGTCACGTGGCATTACGA
>CAMXAS010000169.1 GCA_947179195.1 uncultured Bacteroidales bacterium | reverse complement strand
CCCTCCGTGCGGCCATAGTTCAGATACACGTAGTCGATATGCCATTGGCCGCCGCCCGTCTTCAGGTCGCGGTCCACCGACGAATAGGCGCGGAAACGGAAGCGGAAGTCCCGCTTGTTGAAACCGGGCGTCTTGATGGGCACCTCCACGTAGCGGAAAAAGCCGATGTCCTGCACCTCGTGCCGCCCCGCACTGTCGAGCAGGGGGCAGAATTCGGACAGGCTCATGCCGTCGCTGCTCCACATCCGCACCCACATACTCAGTTCCTCGCTGTAGAACTCCAACAGCAGCCGGTCGTTGCGGTTCGGGCTTTGGCCGCGGTTCGTGCTGTCCCACAGGCTGCCCCAACCGCCGCCGGGCTGGTAATAGAAACTCAGGATGATGGAATCTTCGGTTGTGAGCGCGCGCGGAGAGGGCGTAAACGCGGAGTCCAGGCGGATGGGGCGCGAGGTGAGCGTGTCGGCCGAGAACGAAACGCCTAAGCCGCCGTGCCGGTAAAGCGCCCCCTCGCTGTCGATGGCGTCGAACGTGGCCACGCCGTAAGAGGGCGGATAGAATGCGAACGCGTTGTTGACGAAGACCGAGCGGTCGGCCCAGCGCATAGGGTCGGGATAAGGCCCGTTATACGTGAAATCGTCGAAGAACGGCAGCGTGAGGGAAACTTCTTCGGTTTCGGATTTTGAAGCCTTTAAAACGCCTGTTTCGGCCCTTGCCGCCTGTTCCACCTGCGCGTTGCCGCTCAGAGGTTGCAAGCGCAGGCCCGCCGTGTCGGGCGCGGCGGCCATAAGATTACCGCCCGTGCCGCACAGCCCCGTCAGCCCGCAGGCCAATATCAACCCAAGCCCGTGCCTAATCTTCATAGTCCTCGTCCGTAAAATCCGTCAAATCGCCGTATTCCAAGGCGTCTATCGAATCCGCCTCCATCTGCAGGCTGTCGGCTTCCTCTTTCTTAAGCCGGTAACGCGGCCCCTTCACCTTGTCGGTCACGCCTATCTCCAAATCCACGCGTGCGCCCTGCGGAACGGGCATCCCCGCTTCGATGGCCTGCCCCGCGTAGTACTGCCCCAACACGGCGCCGCCCGCCACCGAGGGCACATAAGTCACGCCGCCCGCCTGCAGGCCGTAGGTTTCCAAGAGCGAAAGCGCCTGGCGGTGCGATAGGTCGATAAGGTTGGGCATCTTTACGCTCGGCCTTTCGTACGAAGCCGTCACCACATAGAACGTGCGGCGCCGTTTGACGATGTCGCCGGGCTTGGGCGTATGCGACACCACCGCGCCCGCCCGTTGCGAGAGGTCGAACACCGAATCGCGCACCACAAAGCGGAACGCGTAGCGGTCTTCGAGCGACCGCAGTTCGTCCAACGTGTAGCCGCTCATGTCGGGCACACGGATGTTTTGGCCGTGGTGCGTGAAGAATCTGAGCGAAAACAGCGAGGCCACGGTCAGGACGATGACGATGAGTATCATCAGCGCGATTTGTTGCCAAAACTCGCCGGTGCACATATACGCCCCCCAGCTTTTCTCCGCCTCCCGCTCTTTTCTTTTTTTCCGTCTGCTTCTCTCCATAATGCTTGTTTTATCAGTGCGCGTCCGACCAGTTGCCGGCCGCCTGCATCTCCACCTCTATGGGCACTTCCAACGGCAGCGCCTGTTTCATCTCCGTTTCCACCAAGGTCTGCAAGGCCGACAACTCCGCACGCGGCACGTTGAAAATCAGTTCGTCGTGTACCTGCAACAGCATCTTGGCCGCAAAGCCCTCCGCTTTCAGCCGCTTGGCAATCCGTATCATGGCCAGTTTAATCATGTCGGCCGACGTGCCCTGGATGGGCGCGTTCACGGCATTGCGTTCGGCATAGCCGCGCACCACGGCGTTGCCCGACACGATGTCCGGCAGGTAGCGGCGGCGGTGGCACAGCGTCTCCACATAGCCCCTGTCGCGCGCTTCGGCCAAAACCCCCTCCATATAGGTTTTGAGTTTGGGGTATTGCTGAAAGTATTTCTCGATGAGTTCCGCGGCCTCCCGCCGGCCTATCTGCAGGCGTTCGGCCAAACCGAAGGCCGAGATGCCGTAGATGATGCCGAAGTTGACGGTTTTGGCCATGCGCCGTTGCGCCGGCGTCACGTCCTCCAGCGGCACGTTGAACACCTTGGCGGCCGTGGCCGTATGCACGTCCTTGTGCGCCGAAAAGTCGGCCTGCATCGAGGTGTCGCCGCTGACGGAGGCGATGATGCGCAGTTCGATTTGCGAGTAGTCGGCCGACAACAGCAGTTCGTCTTCGCCGTAGGGTACGAAGGCCTTGCGGATTTCGCGCCCCAGGTCGTTGCGCACGGGGATACTCTGCAGGTTGGGGTTCGTGGAACTCAACCGCCCCGTGGCGGCCACGGTCTGGTTGAAGGTCGTGTGGATGCGTCCCGTCTGCGCGTCAATCAGTTGCGGCAGGGCCTCGGCATACGACGATTTGAGCTTGCTCAGGCTACGGTACGAAAGCACGAGGTTCACAATCGGATGCTTGGACGCCAATTTTTGCAGGATGTCTTCGGCCGTGCTCCACTGCTTGGTTTTCGTATGCTGGGGCTTGTCGGTGATTTTCAGTTTCTCGTAAAGGATTTCGCCCAACTGTTTGGGTGACCCGATGTTGAACGACTGCCCGGCAAGCGTATATATTTCTTGGCTCAGCGTCTGCATCTTCGCGTCCAACGTCTGTTGGAAGGCTTGCAGCAGCGCGGGATCGACCTTCACGCCGTCGGCTTCCATCTGCGCCAGCACGTAGGCCAACGGCATCTCCATCGTTTCCAACAGCGCGATGCTGTCGGTCTCTTTCAGGCGCGTTTGCAGGCTTTCCCATACCGGCCACAGGCGGGCGGCTTCCTGTAGGCATTGGCCCGCGGGCGTGGGGTCGGGGATGCAGCGTTCGTGCAAGACCCCTTCCACGATGCGCGCGAACGTATGCCCGTTCTCGGGGTCGGCCACGTAATGCGCCAGCATCACGTCCTTGCAGGCCGCCCGGGCTTCGAGCCGTTCCACGGCCATGCCCGCGTGGCGGCACAGGTGCCACAGCCGTTTGACATGATAGACGGCCCAAGGGGTTTCGCGCGACAGGATGTTTTCTTCAAACCAGTGTCTCTCTCGTTCGCCGAGGGGTTGCGGTAGGTCGTAGCGGAAAACGCCCTGCTGCGGATGCGCGAAAAACCACTGCGTCATGGCGGCGTAGCGCCAACGTTCCTCGTTGTCGCAGGCCACCGCCACGGCCAAGGGTTCCGCCGGGCCGAACACGGTGGCGAACTCCCGCCGCAAAGTGTCGAAGTCGGGCCATGTCCGCACGTCCGCCCCGCAGGGGGTGTCCGTGGCGGTGGCCGTGTCGGCCGCGCCGTCCTCCGTCAGC
>CAMXAS010000168.1 GCA_947179195.1 uncultured Bacteroidales bacterium | reverse complement strand
TGCAAGGCCGGCGCTTTCAAGACGCTGAAGCCCTACCGTGGCGCGGCGGCTTTCGAAGCCCTGCGTCTGCAAACGGAAAAGAGCGGCCGTCGTCCGAAGGTGTTCCTCTTGACCTACGGCAACCTGGCGATGCGCAAGGCGCGTGCCGGCTTCGCCACCAACTTCTTCGGTTGCGCGGGTTACGAAATCATCGACAACGCCGGCTTCAAGACGGGGGCCGAAGGCGCCAAAGCCGCCCTCGCCGCCAAGGCCGACATCACGGTGCTGTGCAGCAGCGACGACGAATACGCTGAATTGGTAGCGGCGGCCGTTCCGGAGCTGAAGGGCAAGACGCACATCGTACTCGCCGGCTACCCGAAAGAACAGCTCGACGCGTTCAAGGCGCAGGGTGTGGAAGAATTCATCCACGTCCGCTCCAACGTGTTGGACGTATTGACGGCGTTCCAACAGAAACTCATGAAGTAAAAGCGGTTCGCCGCGCCGCCCCTCGCGGACGGTCGGCAACGCACGGAAAAGGCAGCCCGCACGGGCTGCCTTTTTTTAACCGCCAAACGACAAAACCCGTGGTATGAACTTTTTTGAAATCATTTTGCTGTGTGTGGCCCTGTCGATGGACTGCTTCACGATTTGCCTGATTTACGGCGCGCAACGCTCGGCCTACCGCCAACAGCTCCGCGCGGGCGAACGCGACCCGTTCCGCCCCATCGGCACGGATATCCTGCGGATAGGCATTGTCTTTATCGCCTACCATCTGGTGATGCTGGCCTTGGGCTATACGCTCGGCTACGGTGTGCTGCGCTACATCGACGTGTTCGACCACTGGATAGCCTTCGGGCTGTTGGCGGCCATCGGCCTCAAAATGGTATGGGAGGCGTTTGAAAACAAAGACCGTAAGACCGAAATCCATGCGCTATATGCGTGGTCGTCGCTCTTGCTGTTGGGACTGGCCACGAGCATAGACGCGTTTGCCGTCGGCATCAGCCTCAGCCTCTCGCAATCGTCGTTGGCGTTCACCTGCCTCTGCATTCCGTTTGTGTTGTTGTTCTTTACCGCACTGGGCATCCTATTGGGGTTGCGGGTCAAACGGATTTCGATACGCGCCGTCAACGTGATAGGCGGCTTGGTATTGCTGGGTATCGGCCTGCGCATCCTGCTGGAACACGAATACGGATTTTCTTTATAAACGGTTGACTTGGCTATGAATAATAAAAATTTCTCTTTGGGAGGCCGCCTGTCGGTGACCAAAATATTCCGCTTCGAGATGGCGCACGCGCTGCCGGATTACAACGGCCCCTGCGCCCATCTGCACGGCCACTCCTACCGCTTGGAGGTGACGCTGAGCACGGGCGCGGCGGAAATTCCGACGGAAGGCATGGTCATGGACTTCTCCCAACTGAAAAAGATGGTGGAGGAAACGATTATCGCGCAGGTGGATCACGCGCTGGTCTTGGACGAACGCATGGATGCCGCGCTCATCGACGCGCTGCGCAAAGTCAACACGAAATTAGTACTGACGCCGTTTACGCCCACGAGCGAGAACCTGCTGCTGTGGTTCGCACAGACGATTGCCGACGCCATCGCGCTGCGGCCCGACTGGACGGCGCGCGGGTTGCGGCTGCAAAGACTGCGGCTGTACGAAACGGCCACCTCGTTCGCCGAATGGGATAATATATAGACGGATAACGATATGGAGGACATGGAAGATAAACCGACAGCCGACGGGAAGGAGATGAAACCGGCGCGCAAGGGCAATACAGGTATATACTTACTGATATGCGTCGTCGTGGCGGTGCTCGTTTACGTGCTGTTGCCCAACAAGCCCAACCCGTGGCGCGCGTTGCGGGAGCGCAAGCCCGAAGCCGTCCTGCATACGGTAGAGGGGCTGGCGCAAGGTTCTTTCTACCGCGTATCGTATTATGACGACAGGATGACGGACAGCGCGGACATGGCGGGCGATGCTTTTGAAACGGCCCTGCGCCACAGCCTCGACTCGTTGCTGCGCGCGTTCGACCTCCGTTTTTCGCTTTGGGAAGACCGCTCGTTGCTCTGCCGCGTGAACCGGAACGAAGACCCTGAACTCGACGCGATGTTCATGGACCTGTTCAACAAGTCGATGACCGTTTCCCGATGGACGGAGGGGGCGTTCGACATCACGGTGGCGCCCTTGGTGAAAGCCTACGGCTTTGCCAAGGATACAGCGCCAGAGCGCCGTATGTCGGCCGGCCAGCGCGACAGTCTGTTGGCGCGCGTGGGCTATGAAAAAGCGGCCCTCCAAGGCAACCGGCTCGTGAAACGGCACCCCGGCCTGCAACTGGACTTCAACGCCATTGCGCAGGGCTACTGCGCCGACCTCGTGGCCGGCTTTTTGGAGGCCCGCGGCCTGCACCGTTACTTGGTGGACATAGGCGGTGAAATGCGGCTCAAAGGCCTTAAGAACGACGGCGCGCCCTGGCAAATCGCCATCGAACGGCCGGCCGACCGCGCCACCGATGACCGCCGTATATACCACACCCTACCGCTGACCGATGCGGCCATCGTCACCTCGGGCAACTACCGCAAATACTTTGAGGAGGACGGACACCGCTTCTCGCATACCATCAGCCCCAAGACCGGCGAACCCGTGCGCGACTCGCTGCTGAGCGCGACCGTCATCTGCGCCGACGCCTGGGAGGCCGATGCCATGGCCACGGCCTTTATGGTCATGGGCTTGGAGGGCACGCGCCGCTATTTGGACGCCCACCCCGGCCGCTACAAAGTCTTTCTGATTTACGCGCGCTCCAACGGCTCGGCATCGGCCTCGTCCGACACCCGCTTCGGCTTTTGGTCCGACGGCATCGAATAAACGGGGCGGCTGAGGGCCGCCCCTTCCATCAATACGTTACGGCGACGCTGCCGAATGGCGTGTAACGGCCCTCGGCGGTCTCGAACTGGAGGCGGTAAGTGTAGGCCGTATTCATGCTGACCGCCCCATCCACATAGAGTTCGCCGGCCAAGTCGGGCGGCGTCAGCACCTGCAACAGCCGATAGGGCTCATCGCCAGACTTTCGGTATATATAAGCCTTGACTACGGTCACATAGGACGGCGTCTGCCACTGCACCGCCACGCACCGCCGCTCGCGCTCCGCCCAAGCCTGCAGCCGGGGCGCCGGAAGCGTAGCCTCGTATTCGCACACATAGGGCTGCGGCGCCCAAACCGTATCGCCCGTGGGGGTTTCCACCGCCAGAGAAAAGCGGTAGCGCGTGTCGAGCGCGCGCCCCTTGGGCAAGGCGTAATAGAGGCTGTCGGCCTGCGGGCGCGCGCCGCCCCCGGCCTCCAAGCGCCGCCGCTCCACCAACTGCATCTCGCCGCTGTCAACCGCCACATAGAGCGCCCAACTGCTGACATGGGCATCCATGCTGTTGAACCAACGGAG
>CAMXAS010000167.1 GCA_947179195.1 uncultured Bacteroidales bacterium | reverse complement strand
ACGAAAGGCTTCGAACCGTTGGAGAACTGCTATTGGTCGTCGAATCAGAGAGACGCGAAGAACGCTTGGTATAAATGCTTCTCCGACAATGGCGTGGAAAGTTATATCCCGAAAGCCAACAACAACTACCGCGTTGGCGTGCGTGCGGTACGTAAAGTGAAATGGCCGTTGAAATAACATCCGGTCATGACGATACAAAAGCCGCTCCGCGTCCGGGGCGGCTTTTTTTAATCATGTAATCATAAAACGGTAGAGATAAGACGATGAATTTTGTAGAAGAACTGCGTTGGCGGGGGATGCTGCACAGCATGATGCCCGGCACGGAAGAACTGTTGAACAAGGAATTGGTGACGGCCTACGTGGGCATAGACCCCACGGCCGACTCCCTGCATATCGGCCATTTGGTCGGCATCATGATGCTCAAGCACTTGCAACGCTGCGGCCACAAGCCGCTGGCCCTGGTGGGCGGCGCCACGGGCATGATAGGCGACCCCTCCGGCAAGTCGCAGGAACGTAAGCTTCTGGACGAGGAATCGTTGCGGCATAACCAGGCCTGCATCCAAAAGCAGCTGGCCAAGTTTCTGGATTTCGACTCGAACGAACCCAACCGCGCCGAGCTCGTCAACAACTACGACTGGATGAAGGACATGAGCTTTCTGGCGTTCATCCGCGACATCGGCAAGCACATCACGGTCAACTACATGATGGCCAAGGATTCGGTCAAGAAACGTTTTTCGGGCGAAACCGGCACCGACGGCATGTCGTTCACCGAGTTCACCTACCAGCTCGTGCAGGGCTTCGACTTCTTCCATCTGTTCCAGGCCAAGGGCTGCAAGTTGCAGATGGGCGGTTCGGACCAGTGGGGCAACATCACCACGGGCACGGAACTCATCCGCCGCAAGTTGGGCGAGGAGGCCTACGGGCTTACCTGTCCGCTCATCACCAAGGCCGACGGCGGCAAGTTCGGCAAGACCGAGAGCGGCAACGTATGGCTCGACCCGGAACGGACGTCGCCCTACCAGTTCTACCAGTTCTGGCTCAACTGTTCGGACGAGGACGCGGCGCGCTACATCCGTATCTTCACGATGCTGGGCCGCGAGGAGATAGAGGCGCTGGAGGCCGAACACCGGCAGGCGCCGCACCTGCGGGCGTTGCAGAAGGCCCTGGCCCGCGAAATCACGGTGCAGGTGCATTCCGAGGCCGACTACAACGCGGCCGTGGAGGCTTCCGAAATCCTGTTCGGCAAGGGCACGACCGAGGCTTTGCGGAATCTGTCGGAAAAGATGTTTCTGGCCGTTTTCGACGGCGTACCGCGTTGCGAAATGAGCCGCGCGGCCTTGGAATCGGGCGTGGGCATGATTGACTTCCTGTCGCAGGAAACGGGCATTTTCGCGTCCAAGGGGGAGGCGCGGCGCGCGTTGAAGGAAAACAGCGTGTCGGTCAACAAGGAGAAGGTGAACGAGGAGACGCCCGTCAATGCGGGCCTGCTGTTGAACGACGCCTACATCCTCGTGCAGAAGGGCAAGAAGAATTATTACGTCGTACAGGTGCGCTGATATGGGTCTGACACGTTTTTACGCCCGCCGGTTCGAGGGGTGTGCGGCCATGGGCACGCGCGCCGCCGTGCCGGCGGTTTGCTATCTGACCGACCAGGAGAGCCAGCACTGCGCCAAGGTGCTGCGCCTGCGCCCGGGCGACGCCATCGAGGTGACGGACGGCGAGGGGGCCTTGTACCGGGCCGTGTTGGAGGCGGTGGACGTCAAGTGCTGCGAGGCGCGCATCGAGGAGGTGCTGGCTGTGGCCGACCCCGGACGGAGCGGGCAGGTGCGCATCGTCATGGCGCCCACCAAGCAGACCGACCGCATGGAGTGGTTCTTGGAGAAGGCCACGGAGATGGGGACGGCCGCTTTCGGCTTCGTGCGGACGCACCGGACGGAGCGCGACAGGCTGCCGGAAGACCGCATGGAGAAGATATTGGTGTCGGCCATGAAGCAGTCGTTGCAACGGTATAAGCCGCGCTTGGAGCCGCTGTGTACGTGGCGCGAATTCATGGAGAAGGAGAGGGCCGCGGGCGCGCCGGAGCCCCCTACTGGGGCGGATGCGGCGCCGCTCAGGTGCATCGCCTATTGCGGGGCGCAGTATCCGCGGGTGGAACTGGCGGCCTTGCTACGGCAGACGTCGGATAGGCTCCGGCGCGGAGGACTGACGGTCCTCATCGGCCCGGAGGGCGATTTTACGCCCGAAGAGGTGGCCGAAGCCGTGCAGGTTGGATATATACCCGTGCTGTTGGGGCCGAACCGCCTCCGGGCCGAGACCGCGGCCCTCTACGCGGCTTGCGCGGCCCAGCTGGCGTTGCTGTAACTCTAAAAAGGGCGTTCGGGAAAGCATGAAATCCAAAAGGTTATTGCAAAGGTGCGGGCTGTGTTGGCTCGTCGTCGGGCTGTGCGGGGCTTCGCAGGCTCAAACGTGGCCGTCCGAACGGAAGTCGGCCTCGCCTCATGCACAGGCCGCCCCCCGTCTCACAATCGCCTTGCTGAAGTACCGGGGCGGCGGCGATTGGTACGCCAACCCGACCTCGTTGCCCGGCCTTATCCGCTTCTGCAACGCCGCGGCGCCGTTTCAACTGCGGGACGACTGCGCCACCGTTGAGGTCGGCAGCCCCGACCTCTTCAACTATCCGTTCGTGCACATGACCGGTCACGGCAACGTCGTCTTCAGCGAGGCCGAGGCCGAAAACCTGCGCCGTTACCTTACCGGCGGCGGCTTCCTGCATATCGACGACAACTACGGCCTGGACGCCTTCGTCCGACGCGAGATGAAAAAGGTGTTTCCGGAGCAGGAGTTCGTGCCCGTGCCGCTCACGCACCCCATCTTCAACCAGGTCTTCGATTACAGCCGCCGCGGCTTGCCGAAGGTGCACGAGCACGACAACAAGGCGCCGCAGGCTTTCGCGCTCCTCCACGAAGGGCGTATCGTGTGCTTCTACACCTACGAGTGCGACCTGGGCGACGGTTGGGAAGACGGCTCGGTGCACGGCGATTCGGAGGCCATCCGCCGAGAGGCCCTGGAAATGGGCTGCAACATCCTGACCTACGCGTTTTATTATTGATTTATAAACGTTTATTGCGGATTTGCAAACCCGAAAAAAAATACTACTTTTGCAAAATTTTTGAAGGGAGGACTGTTATGTATTGGACATTGGAAATGGCTTCCAAATTGGAAGATGCGCCTTGGCCCGCCACGAAATCCGAGTTGTTGGATTACGCCATGCGTTCCGGCTTGCCGCAGGAAGTCTTGGAGAATCTGGAAGAACTGGAAGACGAAATGGGCGTTTACGAGGGCATAGAAGACATTTGGCCCGACTATCCGACCAAGGAAGACTTCTTCTTCCACGAAGACGAATACTAGCATAAAAACCGCC
>CAMXAS010000166.1 GCA_947179195.1 uncultured Bacteroidales bacterium | reverse complement strand
CGCGCCGCATCGACAGGTTGACCTGCGACAGAATCAGATAGTTTTTCTGATAGACGTCCAACTGCCGGACATCGATCACGTTATCGGAATTGGTTTCCATAATGTCTGCTTCGCTGTATAAGGTTATTCGCCCATGCCCACGGCGGCCTTGATGGCCTGTACATCGGCTTTCAGGGACTCCAGTTCGGTTTTCAAACGGTCGATTTCGGCGGCCTGCGTTTCAACGGTCTGCTCCAACCGTTGCGTATATTGCCACAACACGGGCAACAGACCGGTATAATTAAGGCTTTTCAATCCCTTGCCATCGGTATGCACGAGATGCGGGAAATAGGATTCCACGTCCTGTGCGATAAAGCCGAACTGCAATGCCTGCGTCTCATCGGCCTTGAAACGGTAACGCACGGGTTGCAAGGCCTGCAACACGGTATAATCGGCGTCCAAGGGCTGGATATCGGTTTTCAGCGTGCTGTCGGACGTGAGTATAATCGTATTGGCACGCACATCACCCGCCAATTTCAGTTCGCCCTTATCAGAGAGTTCCAAGGCATTCTGACGCTGATCTTCGTTCTCGCCAACCCCTATCATCAAAGCGACCTTGCCTCCGTTCACAAAGCCACTCGCCGCCGCATTGTACTGCCCCAAAATCACGCCGCGACCCGCCGTTTTGTCATGCATGGTCAATCCATAACCGAGCAATATCGGCCCACTTTCGCTATAAGTCGGATTCTCCAACTCCATCGTATTCGCACGCCCTATGCAAATTCCTCCATTGATGACATTCTTCGCTGTAATCGTATTCTCACGTCCGAAGCTGATACAATTGCTGCCTTTTACGCTATTCTCGAACCCAAAATTGATATTCTTCTCGCCATTGGCAACCTCCAGTTTCTGCCCCATCAATACATTGCCCTGCACTTTATCGCGGGCGCCTGTGGCCGTCGTCTTGTTTTCCGTCCCGATGGTGATATTATACCCTCCGGCACCGGGACTGCCGCTCGTACGATTCGCATTATCCGCCCCCAATACGATATCATAAGGTTCATCCACGCCTATCTCATTGTTCTGCCCAATCCCTATCGCCCGGTCGCTGCTGATTTTTACATCATACCCCATGGCGATATCATACGCTTTTTCCGCAAGGAAGGTCGGATTGTTCAAATCATCGGAATAGCCGCTTCCTATCCCGATGGCATTGGGGCCGGAAACCTTGATATTCGTGCCCAAAGCCAAAGCCGTTATCCCATCCGCCCTCGCAGTTTGCCCGAATACCATCGCCCCCGGTTCCGTCGCTTCCGCTCCTTTACCGATGGCCACGTTATCCGTTTCCCTTGCTTTGGCACCGGTACCCAAGGCGATGGAATTTTCCGCCAAATCGGCCCACAGGCTGGAACCATCCTCCAGTTTGCCCATACGCAACGCGCCTTTGCCGCTATGCCAATAGAAATGGTTGCCGGCCGTCCAGTTCACGTCTTCGACCGTTGCCCCAACCGTTTCGGACAACAGGAACGACCCGCCCTGCACATGGAAACGGGCCTTGGGCGCATTACCGGTGCCTACGCCCACCAACAGCGCTTTGCCGGGATAATCTTCGTCTTTAGTATATACATAATAAGCGTTCGCATCCGTCCGGGCATCCCAGACGCCGCCCCCGAAATTCAACACGGGCTTGGTCTTGTCGGTACTGTCAATGCTTACGCCCGTTCCCAATCCATAAGGCCGGCTTTTGTTGTCCGCACCGCCGACCCATACGTTGCCTTGCGGCAAGCCGTTATACTGGAGGTTATTGTCGCCCGACACGGTGGCGTTAACCACCACGGTGCCTTCCAAGCGCGTCGCTTCCCGGCTGGAAAACTCCGCCCCGTCGATATAAATCCCGCCGGTCACATCGTCGTAATACATATCGGCCGTCCGCAAAGCGCCTTGATTTTTATTGGCCGTGGCATCCCAATAAACAAACTGCAAATCATCGCAATCCGCACAATCCGCACCGCCACCGCCGCCACCGCCGACGCCCCAATCCAACGTACCGTGCTCATCCGTCAGCATCAGGACTTCGCCCTTTTTCCCCCGTGTGGTCGGAAACGTATAGTCGTCGCCGTTTTCAAACGAAAAAGTGATTTTATCATTGAACTGGGAGATGCCCGAATTGACCAGCCCGCCCTGGTCGGCATCGTATCTAGGCACATAGCCGTCGGCCAAATCAAGCCCTACGCCTGCGTCACCGGCATAGAGCGCATAGGGCACCGAAAGCAGTTCGGAAGCCCCCATCATCGTATAGCCGTTGTCATCGGCCTGGATTTCCACCTGCGCATATATCGGGCTGTTTTTCCAAGGCACCTCCGCCAAACTGCCGCGCCCCGCGTTCGACACCTGACCGCGCCCGATTTCCAACAGCAACAGGCCGAAAGCATCGGTCGTCAAATCCGTATGCGTTTCCTGATAGAGAATCGTGCCGGCCGGCGAGCCCTGCCGCAACGTAATCCGCACGGCCAAATCCGTCCGCTCCACCATCGGCTCGCCCTCTACATTGCGCAACACCGCCTGATACTTGATGACGGGCGGCACACCTTCCGCTTGCAAAACGCCGCTTCCCATGCCGGACACACACAACAATCCGACACAAAACCACCTCAGCCAATTTCTTACCGTTCGTTTCTCCATATCCGCATTCATCGTTAAATGATGAGAAAATATCGCTATTTAGTTTTTGACAATCTTATACGTTTTGCTTCTGACCGCTTCCGTGTGAAGCGCGCCGCCCTCCGGCGACAACCGCAACGTCAGGTTCAGCAGGTACGTGCCGGCCGGATAGGCCGACAAGTCCAAGGCCTCCTGCCAGGGCAACCGACCGGCCGAAGCATGGTACAACCGCCGGCCCTGCATATCCGTCAACGCGACGTCGGCCACGACGTTGCCCGCCCCCACCGGGTTGAGCACGACCTGCAGCGGCCCGTGCGTCGGATTCGGGTAGCAAATGATTTCCACGAGTTGCTCCGCTTCCACCGCCAGGGGGTTCCAAATCGAATCCATGTCCGCATTCATGCCGATGGTGTCGAGGATAAACCCTTCGCCCTGCAAAAAGCCTTGGCTCAGGATTTTCTTAGACCCCGCATAGGTCTCGCCCATGGGTTCGCCTATCGTCCACGTCATCAGACAGGGTTCACCGCCCGCTCCCAGCGTCTGCCGCTCGGCCGCACCGCCGGAAGACAGCACCTCCCGCCCTATCGTTTGGGCGGAAAGCGAACCGAAAGCACCGGCCAGCCCCACAACGGCCACCAGCCGCCACAAGCCCCCTTTATGCGTTGAAACGCGTTGTCCGTGTTGTTTTTCCATACTTATAGAATAACCTACAAATTTAAGATTTTTTTAGCAAAACGACAAATTGTATTTCCGTAAAAATTTCGTACTTTTGCGACCTTGATTGAAAAATTAGGTTTCAAA
>CAMXAS010000165.1 GCA_947179195.1 uncultured Bacteroidales bacterium | reverse complement strand
CCGCATACAGTTTGGCGTAGTGGAACCAGCCGTTCATGTAAAGATAGGTCTGGTTTTTCAACGCCCATTCGGCGCCCATGGCAGCTCCGATGTAGATGGCCACGAAATAGGCCGTCAACAGCAGAGGCACGGCGAAGAACGTCACCATGCCGCCGAATTTGGTTTTTCTTGCGAATTCATTGATCAGGATCAGACCTGCCAGAACCGCGAACATGGCTATCCATTGATAGACGGCCATGCTCCCATAAACGTGAAATAACATGATAAAATGTTTTTAGTTAATATGAGTGAATTTTGTTTTTTGCCGATGATTTAGGCCAAGGCGCTGCGCCGCCGGGTTTTGAGGAGCGCATAGACCGACCACACGAGCGTCAGAGCCGCCGACATGGGAAGCCCCACGCAGACCAGTTCGTGCAGGAACGCGCCGACGCCCTCGGTGGCCAGGGCGCTGAAGAACGGGAATTTCCACATGAGTTCGCCATTGACGATATGGTCCACGATAAGCATGACCGAGCCGCCCCACAGCATCTTTTCCAAGGCCGGCACCTCGTGTTTGACCGAGACGGATGCCCGGATGGCGTCCGCGTGGCGTTTGCGGTAGGCGGTCGTGGCAGCCGCCTGTACAAGGGGTACGATAAAACAACACATGATATTCAGGTTTTAACTTACAACTATTTCTTTTATTTCTACTTCGTTGCCCGTCAGCAGCCAGGTGTCCCCGCTCTGGCAGTGGGGGCAGGTGCGGCCGTGTTGCACCGTGGCGTAGGTCTTGCCGCAGCCGCCGCATTGGGTCACGGCTTCGGTCGTAATCACCTCCAACTCGCAGCCGCGCAACAGGTCTTCCTTGTCGGCCGCCCAGCGCCAGCAGTCGGTCAGATAGTCCGGCACCACGGTGGAAACCTCCCCGATGTTCATCACCACCTTGGCGACGTGCTTGACTTTGTTCTCCTCGGCCACCTTCTTCACGTCCTTGATGATGTAGAAGACGATTCCCAGTTCGTGCATCAGTCTTTCTTTTTGACCAATATCTTCAGGCCGCGCTTAATCGTGTAGGGCAGGATGGCGCTGAATTTGTCCTCCGAGGTCACCATCTTGCTCGCGTTGGGGTGCGTCCGAATCAGGTGGATGGCGTCGAACGCGCATTTGGTCGTGCACAGGCCGCAACCGATGCAGCGGTTCTGATCCACGACGGAGGCGCCGCAGCCTAAGCAGCGGGCGGTCTCCTGGCGCACCTGTTCTTCGGTCAGCGTCTGGTGGTATTCGCGGAACGGGTCGCCCTGCGGCGCCACGCCCTCTTCCTGACGCGAGCCGTTGTCGTAAGACGGCAGCGCGAGGTCTTGCTTGTTGAGTTCGATAAAGTCGCGGCGGTTGCGGCCGATGGTCATGTGGCCGCGCTGTACGAAGCGGTGCAGCGACTCGGCGGCTTCCTTGCCGGAGGCGATGGCGTCGATGGCGAACTTGGGCCCGGTCAGGCAGTCGCCGCCCACGAAGATGTCGGCTTCGGCGGTCTGATAGGTAAGCGCGTCGGCCAAGGGATAGCCGTTCTTGGCATAAGCCACTTGGCTGCCCTTGAGCAAGTCGTTGAGGACGAGCGTCTGTCCGATGGCGAAAATCACCAAGTCGGCTTCCAGCGTCATTAACTCGTTCTCGTCATATTTCGGCGCGAACCGACCCGCTTCGTCGAATACGGACACGCATTTCTTGAACACGATACCGGTGGCTTTTTCGCTGCCCGAGACTTCCTTGGGACCCCAGCCCGGCCGGATGTCCACGCCGTCGGCGCGGGCCTCGGCCTTTTCCTCGTTGGAGGCCGGCATCGAAGCTTCGTCTTCCAGCGACAGCATCGTCACCTCGGAAGCGCCGCCGCGTTTGGCCACACGGGCCGCGTCGATGGCCACGTTGCCGCCGCCTACGACCACCACCTTGCCGCTGATTTTGCGCGCGCCGGTATTGGCTTCCTTCAAGAAGTCGATGGCCGTGGTCACGCCCGGCAGGTTCTCGCCCGCGATGCCCGGCAGACGGCCGCCCTGGCAGCCCACCGCCACATAGAAGCCCTTGTAGCCCTGTTCGCGCAGCTGGGCAATCGTGATGTCCTTACCCACTTCCACGCCCGTGCGGATTTCCACGCCTATTTCGCGCATGATGTCGATTTCGGCCGCGATGACGTCCTTTTCGAGTTTGTAGGACGGCACGCCGTAGCGCAGCATACCGCCCGGCTCCGCGTTCTTTTCGAAGACCGTCGGATAGTAGCCTAAGGTGGCCAGGTAGTAGGCGCACGAGAGGCCGGCCGGCCCGCCGCCGATGATGGCGATTTTCTCTTGCCAGCGGCCGCGGTTGGAGGCCACCACGATATCGGGCACAAAGCGCGTTTCGGCTTTGAGGTCTTGTTCGGCGATGAATTTCTTGACGGCGTCGATGGCCACGGGGTTGTCAACCGTGCCGCGCGTGCAGGCGTCCTCGCAGCGGCGGTTGCAGATTCGGCCGCAGACGGCGGGGAAGGGGTTCTCCCGCTTGATGAGTTCCAAAGCTTCCCGGTACTTGCCCTCGGCCGCCTTCTTGAGATAGCCCTGTACGGCGATGTGGGCGGGGCAGGCGGTCTTGCACGGCGCCGTGCCCGTGGGGTAGCAGTTGATGCGGTTCTTGTCGCGGTAGTCCTCGTCCCATTTCTCCGGCCCCCACTTGGCGGCGTCGGGCAGTTGCTGCTTCGGGTATTCGATTTCGCCCTGCGACGTGCAGAGTTTCTGACCCAGCTTCACCGCGCCGGCCGGACAGTATTCCACGCAGCGGCCGCAGGCCACGCAGTTCGTCTTGTCCACTTCCGCCACATAGGCGCTGCGCGACAGGTTGGGCGTATTGAAGAGTTGGGACGTGCGCAAGGCGTTGCAGATTTTGACGTTGCAGTTGCAAATGGCGAAAATCTTGCCTTCGCCGTCCACGTTCGTAATCTGATGCACATAGCCGTTTTCTTCGGCGCGGTGCAGGATTTCCATCGCCTCGTCGTAGGTAATCGACCGGCCGCGTCCCGTCTCGCGGCAGTAGTCGGCCATGTCGCCCACGGCGATGCACCAGTCGCGGTAGTCGTCCGCGCAACCCTCGTCGAGTTGCTTGCGGCCGTAGCGGCACGAACAGATCGAGGCGCCGATATGGCCTTCGTAACGTTTGAGCCAATAGGAGATATGTTCGATATCCACCGACTGGTTCTCCATCGAAATGGCCTTTTCCACGGGAATGACGTGCATCCCGATGCCCGCGCCGCCCTCCGGAATCATGGGCGTTATTTTCTCCAGCGGCAGGAACGTCATCCGTTCAAAGAACATCGCCAACTCCGGATGCTTGTCCATGAGTTCGGTGTTCATGTTCGTGTATTCCGCCGAACCCGGCACGAACAGCGGCACCCAGTACTCCCGGTCTTCGCGGCCGTAGGTCGTGCCCGGCACCGGGCCGTCGGCCGTATATTTGTCGCCGTAGTCGTATTCCAGCAT
>CAMXAS010000164.1 GCA_947179195.1 uncultured Bacteroidales bacterium | reverse complement strand
GGTATCGGTGTCGGGGGCGTTCGGAGTCACCGTGGCGGTCGTATCGGCCAACGACGGCAGGGCCCAAGCCGGCGTGCCGGCGCAGACAAGCGTCAGGCCGAGGCCGCACAAGGCCGCCGACAGGCGCAAAATGGGGCGGGTTGAAGTGGTCATGGTCTTAACTGAAATATTCTTTCATGCGTTCGAAAAAGCCCGGGTCGCGCCGGTCGGGCGAGGGTTGCATATCCGGCATATCCTTGAGCTTCTGCAACATTTCCTTTTCTTCCTTGTTCAGGCTCTTGGGCACCCATACCTGTATGCTCACAATCAGGTCGCCTTTGGGCATACGGCCCTGCAGGTCGGGCAAGCCTTTGCCGCGCAACCGCAGCAACTTGCCGGAGGGCGTGCCGGCTTCCAGTTTGAGCCGCGCCTTGCCGTTGAGCGTCGGCACCTCCACCGAGGCGCCCATGGCTGCATCCACGAAGTTGACGTAGTGCGTATAGTGCAGGTTCGTATGGTCGCGCTGGAACAGGTCGTGCGGCAGTTCTTCGATGAGAATCAGCAAATCGCCGGGGATACCGCCGCGGGGCGCGGCGTTGCCCTTGCCCTGCATCGACAGCTGCATACCGTCTTCCACGCCGGCCGGGATGCGAATCGTGATGACCTCCTCGGCCTTGGTCGTGCCCTCGCCGTGGCAGGCCGGGCAGGGTTTCGTGACGATTTCGCCCTCGCCGTGGCAGGTCGGGCACGTCACCACCTGTTGCATACGGCCCAAAATCGTCTGCGTCACCTGCGCCACGCGGCCGCTGCCGTGGCACGTTTCGCAGGTCTTGCGGGCGTTCTTGTCGGCGGCGCCGCTGCCGTGGCAGGTCTCGCACGGTACCGATTTGCGCACCTTGATTTTCTTTTCCACGCCGTTGGCGATTTCCTCCAGCGTCAACTTGACCGTGATACGCAGGTTGGAACCGCGGGCCACGCGGCGTCCGCCGCCCCCGAAGCCGCCGAATCCGCCGAACCCGCCGCCTCCGAACATATCGCTGAAGATATCGCCGAAATGCGTGAAGATATCGTCCATCGACATGCCCGCGCCGCCGAAGCCGCCCGCGCCGCTCATGCCGGCATGGCCGAACTGGTCGTAGCGCGCCTTCTTGTCGGGGTTGCTCAATACGTCGTAGGCCTCGGCCGCTTCCTTGAACTTCTCTTCGGCTTCCTTGTCGCCGGGGTTGCGGTCGGGGTGGTATTTCAAGGCCAGTTTGCGGTAGGCCTTCTTCATTTCGTCGGGCGTGGCGTTCTTGTCAACGCCCAGCACCTCGTAGTAGTCTCTTTTCTCTGCCATAAAGCGTTTGCCTTGCTGAATGCTTATATGCCGACCACGACTTTGGCGTGTCGGATCACTTTGTTGTCGATTTTATAGCCTTTGAGCACAACGTCCAGCACGTTGCCTTTCGTCTTGCCTTCGGGCGTGGGGATTTGCGCCACGGCCTCGCTCCATTCCTCGTCAAACGGTTGGTCGAGCACGTCGATGACGCTGACGCCGTTCTGCGTCAGGATTTTGTTCAGTTTGTGATAGATGAGCGCCACGCCTTCGAAGGCCGTGCCCTTGGCGGCGTCGGGCTCGATGACGGTGGAGGCGGCAGTGGCGGCGGCTTGCGGGCCGAAGAGTTCCACGGCCAAAGCCCGTTCGAAATCGTCGATGACAGGCAGCAGTGACATAACGACATCTTCCGAGGCCGTCTTGATGAGCTCCAACCGTTCGCGCGCCGTGCGCTTGCGGAAGTTGTCGAAGTCGGCGTACAGCCGCGCGTTCTTGTCTTTCCAATCGGCGATTTCGGCCTGCAGGCGGCCTATCTCGTCTTCGGGGGTGCTGTCCGTCGGCTCGGCCGTGGCCTCCGCGGCGGCTTCCGCCGTTTCCTCCGTCCCGGCCTGCGGCCCGGCTTGGGGTTCGGCCTCCGGCTCCCCGTTCGGGTTCTGCTTTTTCAAATCTTTATCTTTCATAGTGGTACGCTTCTTTCTGTCCAACATGCGTTAAAACTTTTTATGACGGCCGCAAAGATAGTGCCAATCGGTGGATTATGTCAGAATGGCGGGAAATGAAAAGAGCCGGTCGGCCGTGTTCCGGTCGCCGGCTCCCGTCGCAACGCGCCCGTCGGGTCACGCTAAAATATCAACATGAACAGCACATAGAAAAGGTGGGCCGCCACGCCGGCGCAAAGCCCGCCGATGGTATGCGCGAGGATGGCTTTGGAGGTCAGGTTGCGGTAGCCCAGCGAATCCAACATGGCCGTATGCGTGGAGAGGAAGCCGCTCCAGCACATGCCCATGGCCGTAAAGACCGCGATGACGTTGCCATCCACAAAGCCCTGTTCGATGAACGTGGGGACGAGGCCGAGCGCCGCGCCCACCGCGCCGAGGGCCGTAATGGGGAAGGCCACGAGCTCCGGATGGGTGAAGCCGAACAGCCATTGGAACACGAAGTCGATTTTGCCGGCCAGGTAGGGCAGGATGTTCACGCCCTCGTAGGCCGCGCCCGTATATTCGCCGTTCGCGCCCGGGCCGAACGTCAGCATCATGACGAACGTGGAGATGACCAGCACGCCGGGGATGATGGCCAGGCCGAGGTCAACGCCCGTCTTGCCGCCGTCGAGGATGGCGTTCAGGCCGCGCAGGAACACGCCGTTGTCTTGCTTGAACGAGATTTCCTCCTCGTTGCCGCCGGCCGCCTCCTCATCCTTGAACTGCGGATAGGCCTTGAGGATGAAACGCTGCATGAGGCGCGTGGAGATGATGCTGCCCACGATGGCGCCCAACAGCCCGACGATGGCGCCGCCGCCGAAGCCCTTACCGGTCATGAACGCGATGACGACGAGCCCCATGCCGAATGCCGTGCCGAAGTTGGTCAGCGAAATCAGCTGGTATTTCTTGAAGTAATGGCTGAAGTTCTTGTCGTTGGCCAACGAGATGATGGCGGGGTTGTCGGACAGGAACGTCAGCACGCCGCCGAGCGCGGCCACGCCGGGCAGGTTGAACAGCGGCTTCATGAACGGCTTGAGGATTTTCTCCAACAGCCGCACCACGCCGAATTCCACGAGCAGTTTGCCCAAGGCGCCCGACAGGACCGTGATGCCCATGAGGTAGAGCACCGTATCGACGAGCAGGCGGTAGGACGTGCCCATAATCGTGTTCAGCATATTGGCCATGCCCATCTTGTGGGCGATGTAGCCGAAAATCGCGAAGAACACGGCCAGGAAGATCAAGGCCTCGATGCTTCGCTTGGTCGTGAATTTCATATTTTTAAATGCCTTCATAGTGTATGTAGTTTGCTATTCTCTTTCAAATGCGTTGAGCCGCCAGCGGAAGCCGATGCCGACGTTGTGCGCCTTGGTGTTGGCCGTGCTGGAGCACCAGTAGGCGTGCAGCCGCACGTTGTGGCTGTTTTTCATCGGGAAGAACTCGACGCCCGCGCCGTAGAAGCCGTAGTGCGTGCCGGGCAGTACGGCCAAGTC
>CAMXAS010000163.1 GCA_947179195.1 uncultured Bacteroidales bacterium | reverse complement strand
TTGGCCGAAGCCGTGGCCGGGGTGCGCGCCTTATAACTTCCGTCCGGATTTCGCGGCCTTGAACGTGCCGCTGACCAAGCGGTAGTCTTTATCGACGAAAATCCGCGAATAGGTCAGCTTGATGCCCGTATTGTCCAACAAGGGCACGTAGGTGTGGGCGGTGCCGCTGAAATAGCCGTCGTAGCCCTCCACTTCGTCGATAACCACTTCAAAGCCGCTCTGTGTCTTCACGTGGTCGAACATCCGCAGCACCGGCAGGGCGTCCGCTTCATTGACCACAGGTGCTTCCGTCTGCGGGTGCTCGCCGCATTTCAGATTTTCGGGTTTTTCCTCCAATGTCTTGAACCGTTGCACGCGGTCGGGCTCGCTCCAGCCATCCTCGCAACGGCGTTGCAACGTGCATTCGTAGGCCGTGGCGGGTTCGAGCGGATAGAGCGTGTAACGGGTCTCGCCCAGCGGAATCTCCACGGGGAACCAGGCCGCACCGGCCACGTCGGCCTTGCGGTATTGCAGGCGGTAGGCCATGTCCAACGGGTCTTCCGGCCAGTTGACGCGGGCGGTGAACGCCGTCACGCTATCCACGCGCCATTGGGTCAGGGCGGGGCAGTAGGCCTTGTAGGCGAAGCCGAACACCTCGCTGTAGCCGTGGTTGGCAAAGACGATTTCGTTGCCGTTGCCGTCGCGGCCCGAAGCCTGTATGCGGAACGCGTAGCGCAGGCCGACTTCCAAGGGCGGCATGGCGTCGTTATAGACCAGCGTGGTTTGGTCGGTCGTCTGGCTGTAAACCGTGCCCAACTCGTCGAACCGGCTTTGCCAGTCGCCTTGGAAATGTTCCGGAATCCGTTTCAGCTCAAAGCGGTATTCGGTTTCCATGAACCCGGCCTGCGCGGCGTGCCGCGGCGTCCACCCGAACACAATCTGCGTGGCGCCCTGTTTCTGTATGACGCTTTGGTCGGCCGGCGCATAGGGCAGCGGCGGCTCGCACGACACCAAGCGGAACATCCCGGGTGTCTCGTGCAGCGAGACCTTGACGCCCGAAGCGGCTTCATACACTTCGAACGCCAACCGGTAGAAACCGTCCGGCAGCCGTTCGCCGTTTTGCAGGTATTGCTGTTTCGTCATGCCCGAAAACACGAGGTTCTGCAAGTTGAAATAGTCGTACAGCTCGTCGCTGCGGAGCGTGAGCGTCTCGCCGCCGCCGAGGCGGAACGTGCGCGGCAGCGGCTGGCTGTTTTCGATGCGGACGCGGTCGGAGGTCAGCACCATGCGGAGCCGGAGCGTGGCCGCCGGCACGCTGGCGTCCAACAGGTCGATTTGCAGCGAAAAGGCATTGTCGCTGCGTCTGAACCAGTCCGGAATGCGGTGCAGGTACGGCGGGTTGAAAATCGTGTTCGACCGCACGGGCGGGAGGCTTTGGGCGTGCAGCCCGCCGACGGTACCCAACAATAATGTATATATTAAGAGGCGGCCGAGGCGGCAGGCGATTTTGAAATGTATGCGTTTCATAAGGCAAATGCTTTTAAGTGAATGAATCGGTTAAGGTTTAGGGTTTGGTGACGATGAGTTTGAGGTTCTTCGTCTCGTTTTCGGCGTGCAGTACCAGGACATACAATCCGGCCTGTTCCGGCAGACGGAGCGTCTGGACGGTCTGTCCGTCGGCCACCGCCCATTTCCCCCTTTGGCGGATGCGGCCCGAAACGGCTTCTATCAAGGCGTATTCCACTTCCGTGCGCCACCGCATATCGAGCACGATTTGCGTGTGACCCGTGGCCGGGTTGGGCGCGGCCCTCAGGCCGAGGAAAGGCGTTTCGGCTTCAATGGTCATATGTTTGAAGCCACCCTCCGGCAACACTTGTACCTGCGTCGTCTTGCTTTGGGCGCAATGGCCGCGGAAACTCGTCAGCGTGATGTCGAACGTGCCGGTGTCGTGAAAGAAAAACTCGGCGTAAGGGCCTTCGGCATACAGCAGTTCGGCTTCGGGCGGCAACGTCCAGTGCGAGCTGTCGGCGGGCGGATAGGAGACGTCGGCGGCCGTGGCGGTCTCGCCGGCCCGCAGTTGCGTGCTGATCCAAAACAGGCAGTTCACGGTATCGTCCACGGTGACGATGCGCACGGAGTCTTGGTATAGGCAAGCGTCGTACTGCAGCAATGTCAGGATGTGCAGGCCGTTTTGGTCGCTTTCCGTTTCGAGGCCGGAAGACAGGTGGCCGTCCGGCAAAGTCCAATAGCCGGTAACATCCACGGCCTCGTCCGTAAACGTCGGTCGGAGCACGGTGCTTTGGCCGGCGCAGAGGTACTGCGTGTCAAACGGCTGCCATTGCAGGGCGTCGGCACGCACGAGCGTCACGTTCGTATCGGCGCGGCACAGGAGGCTGTCGGTGACGGCCAGCAGGTAGTAGCCGAGTTGCGCGTTTTGGATGAGGTGGGTGGCCTGGGTATGGTCCGCATGATACCATTGGAAGTGGTAGGGTGGTGTGCCGCCGTCGGCCCCGGCCTTCAGTTGGCCGCGGTCGTCGGGGCAAAGCGGTTGTAGCGTCGTAAGGATGGGACGCAGGGGGGCGGGTTCCTGCAACGTGATGCTGTCGCGCCGCGTACAGCCGTTGCGGTCGGTCACGGTCAGGCGGTACGTGCCGGCGGCGAGCCCGTCGTAAACGGCGGTTTCGGGGCCGTCCTGCCATTGGTAGCGGTACGGATAGCTGCCGCCCGTCACCTCGGCCGAGAGGGAGCCGTCGGCGCGTCCGAAGCAACGCGGCATCGTAGGCAGGATACGGTTGTTCAGCGGTTCGGGCTCGGTCAGATTGAAAGCCGCGGCGCAGGTGCGGTTGTCGGCGTCGATGACCGAGAGTTCATAGAGCGCGGCGGGTAGGTTGCTAATATATACACCTGTGTCGCCATGCCGCCACACCACGCGGTAGGGCGGCTGCCCGCCGAGA
Organism: uncultured Bacteroidales bacterium; assembly: GCA_947179195.1. Taxonomy (GTDB): domain Bacteria; phylum Bacteroidota; class Bacteroidia; order Bacteroidales; family P3; genus CAMXAS01. The sequence goes on along the minus strand of CAMXAS010000163.1, from coordinate 557 downwards.
ATTTCCACGCTCAACGCCCCGTCGGCTTCTCCGTGGCAACTCACGGCTTGGGCGCAGCTGATGCGGGCTTCGAAATCGGCCAGGCCGTCGAATGGAAATTCTCCGCGCACGGCGCACCGGTTTCGGTCATAGACGGTCACGGCGTAGTTCTCCCCGCGGCGGTAGGCGATGTGGTCGCCGGTGTCGCCGTGCGCCCAATCGTAACGATAGGGCGGGCAGCCGCCGGTTGGATTGGGATAAAGCAGGCCGGCTGCTTCAGGCGCGTCGGGCTGTTCCGACGGCCACGGCCTCAAGTCCGCCGCCAAGCGGAGCGGGGCCGGTTCGTCCAACCGCAGGCTGTCGGTGGCCGTCACGCCGTAAGCGTCTTCGATTTCCACGCGGTAGAATCCGCCCGGCAGCGGCGGACTTGTGGCCGACGTATGCGGCAAAGCGCTTTCCCGCAGGGAATCCGCCGCCTCGGGATGGATTTCAAACCAACGGTAAGTGTAAGGCGCTTTGCCGCCGTCGGCCAAAACGGTCAGGACACCGTTTCCGCCGTGGCAGTCGATGGGCGTCGT
>CAMXAS010000162.1 GCA_947179195.1 uncultured Bacteroidales bacterium | reverse complement strand
CGGGGCCGCGCATTTTCCATGCGTTCGAGGCCACGCCGTTCGAGGCCGTCAAGGTCGTGATACTGGGGCAAGACCCCTATCATGGGCCGGGGCAGGCCGAGGGGCTTTGTTTCTCGGTGCCGGAGACGCAGCCGCTTCCGCCGTCGTTGCAAAACATTTACAAGGAAATTCAAGACGATACGGGCTGTCAGCCGTTGCCGAACGGCCATTTGGAACCCTGGGCGCGGCAGGGCGTGTTCCTGTTGAACACCACGCTGACGGTGCGCGAGCATCAGCCGCTCTCGCATAAAGACCACGGCTGGGAGACGTTTACGGATGCCGTCATCAGGGCGTTGTCCACCAAACGCGAAGGTTTGGTGTTCCTGCTGTGGGGCAGTCCGGCGCAACGCAAACGGCCGCTCATCGACGAGACGCGGCATACGGTGCTGACGGCGCCGCACCCGTCGCCCTTGTCGGCCTACCGTGGCTTTTTCGGTTGCAAACATTTCTCGCAGACCAACCGGATTTTGGAAGAACGCGGCTTAACGCCCATCGTATGGGGAGTAGCATGAAAATAGGTATTATCAACGGCCCGAATCTGAATCTGCTCGGTTCGCGTGAACCCGAGATTTACGGCCGGGACGGCTTCGAGGCCATCCTTTCGGCCTTGCAGGCGCGCTATCCGGCGCATACATTCGTTTATTACCAGTCCAATATAGAAGGCGAACTCATCGACGCCGTGCAGGATATGGCCTTGCGCCAGGGCTGCGACGGCATCCTGCTGAACGCGGGCGGTTACACGCATACGTCGGTGGCCCTGCACGACGCCATCAAGGCCGTGTCGGTGCCCGTGTTGGAAATCCATCTGTCGCAGGTGGCCGCGCGCGAAGAATTCCGCCATACCTCCCTTATCGGGGCGGCCTGCCGCGGCAGCATCGCGGGCTTCGGCAAAGACAGCTACCGGCTCGGGGTGGAAGCCTTGACGTCTTCCTTATAGAATCTATCCCGGCTCAAAAGGTCGAACCGCCGGATGCGGCGGACGTAGTAATCCCACACGATAGAACCCTTATACATACCGTCCACGTAAGCGTGGCGCGGCAAGAGACCGTATTTCCCGCGCTGTTCGCGGCGCAGGCGGAAGAACGCGCGGTAGGCCTTGAAGACGGCGGCGCATTCCGGCCAGCCGCCCGAGGCGAGGAACGAGAGCGCGGCCACGAAGTCCAATACGAGGCGGGCGCAAAACACGCGGCGGAAGCGGCCCGGCGTCAGGTTCTTATATAAGAGGCACAGGTTGTTGCGGAAGTTGAGGAACGTCTTGCGCGGCGAACTCTTGGGGAGCGTGCCGCCGCCCACGTGATAGACCGTCGAGGCGGGGCAGTACAGTATTTTATAGCCGAAGTTCTTGAGCCGCCAGCAGAAGTCTATTTCCTCCATATGGGCGAAGAAAGCGTCGTCTAAGCCGCCGAACTTACGGTAGAGGTCGGCGCGCACGAACAGCGCGGCGCCCGTGGCCCAAAAGATTTCGCAGGGCGTGTCGTATTGTCCGTGGTCGGCCTCCACGTCGCCGAACAGGCGGCCGCGGCAGAACGGGTAGCCCAAGCGGTCGATGAAGCCGCCCGCCGCCCCCGCGTATTCGAAGTGGGTGGGGCGGTCAAAGGCGCGCAGTTTGGGCTGGGCCGCGGCCGCCGACGGGTCGGCCTCCAACATCGCGATGACGGGTTCCACCCAATTGGGCCCCACCTCTATGTCGGAATTGAGCAGCACGTAATAGTCGGCTTCCACTTGCCGCAGCGCGCGGTTGTAGCCCTCGGCGAAGCCGTAGTTGGCGTCGTTTTCGATTAGCCGTATTTGCGGATAGTGTTGCCGCAGGAAGGCCACGGAATCGTCGGTGGAGGCGTTGTCGGCCACGATGATGTCGGCGGTTTCGGCCGGCGTATGGCGCAAGAGCGACGGCAGGAAGCGTTCCAGAAAATGCCGTCCGTTCCAGTTCAGGAGCACGACGGCGGTCTTGGGCGTGCGGGTCATGGGCGTAGGGTTTATGAACTCCGTTTATATTAAGGAAATAAACCGTATCTTTGTGACAAGATACGTTGCAAAAATAAACATAAATAACATATAAACCCTTACGAATATGTTGGTCATTACCCATATCAAAGGCTTGGTGCAGATTCTGCCCGACGACGTCCGCTATGTGGCGGGCGCGGATATGCAAAAATTGCAAGTGTTGGAAAACGCCTACCTCGCGATGGAAGGCGACCGGATAAAGGATTTCGGGCCGATGGCCGACTACGAAGCCAAGAAGGCGGCCTGGGGCGGCGTGGAGGAAATCGACGCGCACGGCCGCTTCGTGTTCCCGGCCTATTGCGACTCGCACACGCATATCGTCTATGCCGGCAGCCGCGAAATCGAATACAACGACAAAATCCGCGGCCTGTCGTATGAGGAAATCGCCAAGCGGGGCGGGGGCATCCTCAACTCCTGCGACCGTCTGCGCGCCGCCACCGAAGACGAATTGTTCGAAGCCGCCAAGGCGCGTTTCGAGGAGATGATGGCCTACGGCACGGGCGCGATGGAAATCAAGAGCGGCTACGGCCTCGATTTGGAAAGCGAACTCAAGATGCTGCGCGTCATCGCGCGGCTCAAGGCCCTCAATCTGGCGCAGGTACGCGCCAACTTCCTGCCGGCGCACGCCGTGCCGCGCGAATACATCGGCCGCCAGAGCGAATACGTGGATTTGATCGTGCGCGAGATGATTCCGGCCGTGGGCAAGGAGAAGTCGGCCGATTTCATCGACGTGTTCTGCGACCGCGGTTTCTTTACCGTGGCGGAGACCGACCGGATGCTGGAAGCCGCGGCCGCCTATGGCCTGCAACCGAAAATCCACGCCAACGAGCTGGACTTTTCGGGCGGCATCCAGGTGGGCGTCAAGCACGGCGCGCTGTCGGTCGATCATTTGGAATACGTCGGCGATGCCGAAATCGAATGTCTGAAAGCCTCGTGGAAAGGCGGCCGCGGCACGATGCCGACGGTGCTGCCGGGCGCGGCCTTCTTCCTTGAAATGGAACTCTCGCCGGTGCGCAAGATGATGCAGGCCGGTCTGCCCGTGGCCCTGGCCTCCGACTTCAACCCAGGTTCCGCGCCCTCGGGCAATATGCAGTTCATCCAGTCGCTGGGTTGCATCCGTTATAAGATGTATCCGGAAGAAGTCGTGCACGCCACGACCATCAATACGGCCTACGCCATCGGGCTGAGCGACGAGTTGGGCGGCATCGGCCGCGGCCGCCGCGCCAATGTGTTCATCACCAAGCCGATTCCGAGCTACGAATATATGCCGTATTCGTTCGGCAACAACAAGGTGGAGACGCTGGTGTTGAACGGCAAGGTCGTCCGCTAATCCCTTTCAGCCCGTGAAAGTCCTGTTCCTGCCGGCCTGGTATCCGCACCGCCGCGACGCGATGTGCGGCCTTTTCGTGCGCAAGCACGCGCAGGCCGTGGCGCGTTACGCCGATGTACA
>CAMXAS010000161.1 GCA_947179195.1 uncultured Bacteroidales bacterium | reverse complement strand
GTAGAAAAATCTTTCCGTGATGTCCTGATAAGCGGTAATATTGTAAATGTTTTCCAGCAATGTTTATAGGGCAGCGGCTGGAACAACGGACAAGTTTAAGTAGTATAAGAAAATAAAGATTGACATGAAAAGCTTAATCAGAACGGGTGTTCTTCTCTTGGGATGTTTGTTCCTGCTTTTGCCGGTGCGGGCGCAATGGAGCGGTGAAGCCTCGGAACCGATTCAAATCTCCGAGAAATATATATGGGATGATGACTGGACGATAGATGCCGATGGCAATGTCTATTTCTATTATCTCTCGCCGGATAATATGCGCATCATTCCTTATGTTAAGAAAGTTAATTATGACGGTACGATGGGTTGGGACGCCCCCATCCGGTTGAGTGCCTATCCGACGCTGACTTTCACGATGGTCAACGACTACGTGACGATGGACAGGGAAGGCAACCTCGTAGCCATCGTGTGGGATGAACGTTTGGATTCCGTCAATCGGAACTATACGGCGACCGCCTATAAGATTGCACCCGATGGCAAGATGCTTTGGGGAGAAGAAGGGGTTAATCTGTGCGATGGAGAAAGTTTACGTTCAGGCCTGTGTATGAAGTTGATAACGTTAGAAGACAATAGTACGGTCTTCGTTTATAGCGGCAGTTTGAAAAAAGAGGATAAGACGCGGGAAGGTATCTTCATGCAGCGGGTGTCGGCCGATGGTAAGGTGTTGTGGGCCGGTCGGGAGTTGACGGTATCGGGCAACTATCCTTTTTTGGTCAATGCTGGTAACAACGAATTCTATATGGTATATTGCACGGGTTCCAAGCCGGAAGTTTATGTGCAGAAATACGATTTTGACGGCAATGCTGTTTGGGCGCGTCCGACCCTTGTTTATGGCGAAGGCGGCTCCGGTACGGGCGGGGCTATGCATACGGTGCTTTGCGTGACGTCGGCCAAAGACGGCTTGTTGGTCGGTTGGTATGACGACCGCGCCGAAACCTATGCGGAATCCGTTTATCTAGCTTATATCGACCGCAACGGGAAGCATGTGTTCAGTCCCGGTGATGCCGGTTTGAAACTCGGCTATTCGGACAACCGGCAACTTTATCTGCAATGCGTTTATAATGAAGCGGATGATGCGATTTATGCCATTTGGCGTGAAATGGACGATGCACAAACGTCCCAACAATTGAAAGGGCAGAAAATCAGTGTTTCCGGTGAGTTGATGTGGCGTCCGGAAGGCATGGAAATCTGTTGGATGGAAGAGCGGCAGGCCGGGCAGGGTTCGGTGCAGGCCTGTAAAGACGGTGGCGCGGTCTTTTTCTATATGACGCAGTCACCGTATGATTACAACCATACGAAAGCGCATGCCGTTCTGTATTCGTCGGAAGGCGATTTGCTTTGGTCGACGGCCTTGTTGGACGGACAACATGCCGCATCGGATTTGAAATCCGTGCCGCTCCGTAAAAATCAATGGGTGGTTAAAATCAGAGATGGAAGAAATTATGAAGGACAAGGTGGTGCTTTCGATAATTTTGATATCTTTGCACAGAATATTTTGACAGATGGAACATTGGGCAGTGATGCTCATCTGTTAGCTAACGAACATGTTGTCAGCACGGTGGCATCGTTCAGTGTATCGCCCAATCCGGTGCGGGAAAGCCTGAACGTGCAGATTGAGACCGTGTGGCCGGCCGCTTTGCGTTTGACGCTCTGCAATTTGGTCGGTATGGAAGTGGCAATGCTGTATGAAGGCCGCGTGGAAGGTTCGGAAATGCTGTCTCTGACCCGTCCCGCCGGCCTCAAAGCCGGCCTCTATATCGTGAAGGCGGTGTTGGACGGTAAGGAAAGCAGCGTGAAGGTTGTATTGCACTAAAGCTAAGGGAAATGTTCAAACATCTGTTAAAAATAAGCATAACGGCTTGGGGTCTGGGGCTATTCTCAGTCTTCTCACTAAACGGACAGGCAAGGGTGTCCGTTCAGCCCCGCCCCAAGGCCGTTCTTTTGGAAGAATACACCGGCTGGGGATGTGGCAATTGCCCGGATGGGGCGGCTAGGGCTTCGTGGTTGAAGACGTTGCGTGGTGACAACTTCCAAGTCATAGCCATACACGCCGGTTATTATGCCGAACCGGGTTCCAGAGGTCTTGATTTGCGGACTGACTATAGCGACAGCTTGTTGTTGCAGGCCGGCGAATACGGTTATCCGCAGGGTACGATAGACCGTGTGTTATTCGACGGCAAGGCCATGATGGCCATGGGGCGCGGCGATTGGACGCAGGCCGTCAAGGCGCGTTCGGTTGATACGGCTACCGTCAATCTTTGGGTCGGTGCCACCGTGGATGTTGAAACGCGGACGTTGACGGTCAACGTGGAGGGCTATTATTATCGTGCTGCCGAATTGTCTGAAAATCGGCTCAATGTGGCTTTGGTACAGAACCATATCAACGGTCCGCAGAATTCGGCGCCGGCCGGTTACCGGCATGAACACGTATTGCGCGATTTGCTGACCGGACAATGGGGCGAACTCTTGATGGCTACAACAGCCGGTAGCACGTTTACAAGAACTTACACTTATACGATTCCTGCCGACTATCGCGGCGTGAAAGTCGATTTGAGAAATCTGGAAATCATAGCGTTCGTATGTGAGGATACGAAAACCGTCCTGCAGGTCACGGCCTGCCATCCGGCGGTGTTGGGGATGGACGAACCGGCCGGCGCCGTGCTCGCGTTGAGCGCGGTGGAAAACCGCTCGGTAACGCAGGTCTTCGAAGCGGCCGTGGAAAATACGGGCAACGATACGATACGGCGTTTGGGTTATGAAGCGGTTGTCAACGATAAGGCTGGCCAATATGAAACGGAAGTCTGCATTCCGCCTTATGAGAAACGGACGGTTAACCTATCGGTCGCGGCATACGAACCGCTTGACCGCAACCGGGTTGAGATTCGTTTGACTCAGGTCAACGGCCAAGCGACCAAGAGCAATGCGGAAGCCGTGGAATTCAGCGGGCCGGTCGATTGTGTCGCGCCCCTGTCGGTAGATCTCTGCACCGACCTGCGTCCCGATGAAGTCTATTGGTATGTGGCCGATGCGGCAGGCAACCGTATTCTGGAATACGGGCCCTATGCGGGTTCGGAAGCCGTTTCGGCAAAGGAAACATTGGACTTGGAACCGGGGCTGTATATGCTTTATATGGCTGACAAATGGTGGGATGGCTGGCAGGAAAAGCCGAAAGGCTATTACAAAGTCAAGGATGCCACCGGCCTGTTGTTGGGACAGAATTACGATGTACAGAACAAGGGCGGTTCCATGGCCTTGCGCGGTCAATCGTCCATGACGGCGGGCGTGGAGATGCAGGCCTTGGCGGTAGACGGTTTGAGCCTGTATCCGAATCCGGCTGTGGAGACCGCCACGATTGGCGGTACGGCTATGGAAACCGGTGTGTGGACGTGGCGGCTCAGCGATATGCAGGGGCGTGTCCTTTTGCAGGGAAACTTGTAGGTACGGGCTGGC
>CAMXAS010000160.1 GCA_947179195.1 uncultured Bacteroidales bacterium | reverse complement strand
TGGCATGCGCGAAGCCTTCGTTACCGTCAGCGGTACGCTTAAGCTTGGCGAAACTGCACTGACCGAACTGCCCGAAGGCATGACGTTGACGATAGGCGCCAATAGCACGGCTTATGCAGCCCAAATCAGCGAAAGCGGCTATACGGTGGAATGCAAACCCGGCAATCTGAAAGTAGGTATCGTTGACCAACTCGGCGACGAATGGAGCAGCGACTTTTACAAGAACCTGACGGCGAACTACACGGTGACCACGCCCGAAAACGCGAGCTTTACGGTAGGTAGCGACGCCGAAACCTTTACGCAGGACATCGTATTGACGAAAAATTATGCGGCCGTTATCGGCGTGGACGCATCGGACAAGTTGCTGGACAATGAACTGACGCTGACCAAACAGGGCGAAACGGAAGTGGCCTACAAGGCAACATTCCTCACAAGTCCTTATCCTTCCAGCCATTTCCGCTTCAATAAAGTGGCCCCCGGCACCTATACGCTGGGCTGCGCCAAATTCGGCTACAAACTCAAGGGCGAAGCGCCGACCGTTACCGTGGCCGCCGATTTGGCGGACGTAACCCTCTCCGCGCCGGTAGAAATAGAAGAAGTAGAGGAAGCGACCGCCACATGGAAGGGCACCGTTAAGTACAATGCTGCCGACGGCTATACGTCCGTTGTTGTTGAAGGTGCTGCCATCGCATTATATGCCTGTGACGAAAACGACCAAAAGACGGGCGAACCGCTGGCCACCGCCACCAGTGCCGCGGACGGCACCTATTCAATTTCGGTAACGGGTAAAATACGCGCTCCGTATATCCTGAGCGTAACGCATACCTCCATCCTTCCTTTTGAGCAGCGCGTAATCGCCATTGAAGCACAAAGCAATGCCCCCACACCCCGTCATGGAGACTATTATGCCTTATGGGTTTCCGGTCAAGTGGTCTATAATGGCGATATCGCTTCCGGTAGCATCAAAATCATAAAGGATAATCGCGAGCCCTATGAATCCAAAACACTTTTCGATGCGGAAACCGGCACGTATAGCTTTGGAAAGACTTCGTTTCCAGACGGTAGCGGTTATACGATTTCGTTTGAAGGTGCGGATGCGGACAAGTTCGTGCTGACCGCCAAAGCGGAAAACGTGGATTTCAGCAACGGTGCCATAACCCAAGACCTGACGGCGATTAAGGATGAGAATAAGGGCTATATGACCATCCGCCTCCGTTACCAGAGCACGACCGGTGAGATACTCGCTCTTAACAACACGCGTTTTACGTTTGACGATTACGAATATAACTATACCGATGCCAACGGCAACATGGAATTCCTGGTTGAAAAAGGCACCACCCACACTTTCTCGTTCGCCAAAAATAACTGGGCCGGCTATGACGCCGTGAACATCGAAGGCATCAACGCCTTCAGGGAGATTCAAGGCGAGATGTTGCCGAACGATACCACCATCTTCATCCCCGGCCTGGAACCGACGCTCATCAATCTCTCCGGCACCATCACGATGCTGGAAGGCATGGGTGAGGATGTACAAGTGGCCTTGCGGACCGTCCGCGACCTGAAAGTGATAAGCACGCCTATCGTCAAAGACGGCGACACCTATAAGTACACGTTCCAAGACGTGCCCGTAGGCGCCAGCAGCACCATGCCCATTTTCCTCGTTGAGCCCGATGCCAAATACGATGCCAATTACAAGGTGACCGTACCCTTCAACTACGCGCTTCAGGCCAATACCAACCTCAACGTTAACCTTGACATGTCTGCCGACAATACGAAAGACCTCACGGTGGTTAAAATCGCCTGCAACGTAAGCGGTACCGTAAGCCCGGCCAAGAGCGGCAAGGTAACGCTGACCAAGGATGGCGCCTATTACGACGAGGCCGAGATTATAAACGGCAACTACAAATTCCAGGGCGTAGCGGCCGGCACCTATACGTTGACGGTCAACTGCGCCGGCTATGAGCCCGTCTCCAAGGAAGTGACCGTAGAAGCCACACTGGAAGACGTAACGGTGGAGGCCATCTCGCTGGATGCCGCGGAACTGACCGTTACCGTTAACGGCTACCTCGGCGCCACCAACCCCTCCAACAATAAAACTGAATACTTCGACGGTGACGAACTCTCCATCTGGAACAGCGACGGTACGCAGAAATTGGCGGAACAGACGCTGCCGGAAAAAGACGGTTTCGGCTATATCCAAAACGGTTTCACTTTCTCGGCCACGGTGGGCACGAAAGTGCTCTTCAAGATGACGCATCCGAACATCGAGCCGGTATCCAAGGAATACACCGTAACCGGTAATACGCTTACTATCTCCGCGAGCGATTTGAAATATAAATTCGTGGAAGTGCCCGACAACCGCATGTTGCCGACCGGTTTCAAGGCCGAATGGAACGCCAACTTCGACTCCTTGAAACTGAGCTGGAACTGGCCGGCAGGTTCGGATAACATCTGCAAAATCAGTTTGAGCCGCAAACTTACGACCCAATCGGGCAATGGGGCCTTGCTGAAAACGTGGGAAGCCACCGGTGAGGATCGCTTCCAGATCTATGCTTTCGCGGCCAACGAATTGCCCGTCGGTTACACCGATACGGTTATGACGCCTACGAGCTACACCTATATGTTCGAAATCATGTACACCGACCGTAGCCGCAAGCTGGCTTCGTTCATCGCCGATATGCGCGACGGCGAACGCTACAAACTGACCTATGCGGTCAACAACGACAAGATGGGCACCATCTCAAGCTATCAAGCCGAAGGCGAATATCTGGCAGGCGACATGATTACGGTAACCGCCGTGGCCAAGGACGGCTACAAGTTCGTGGAATTCCTCAAGAACGACCAGAAGCTGACCGAAGCCGAACGCGCCAAGCTTGTGCTGTATGGTGTTGACCAAGACAGCGCGGCCATCTTCGGGTTCAATATGCCGGCCGAAGATGTGACCCTCAAGGCCGTCTTCGCTTCGAAAGACCCGAATGCAAAGGTGGAATACACCGTAACGTTGAAATCCAACAACGAAGCCTGGGGTACGGTGGAAGGCGCCGGTACGTTTGAGGAAGGTACCGAAATCGAGGTGAAAGCCGTGGTGACGGATGCCAAGAAATATGAATTCGTAGCTTGGAAAGAAGGTGACAAGGAAGTTTCGAAAGAAGCCACCTACAAGTTCAAAGTGGAAAAAGACATCACTTTGACGGCTGAATTCAAGGAACTGAGCGCCAACGAGAACCTGAAGGCCGCCCAGTGGGCCATCTTCGCCGAAGACGGTGCCATTGTCATCAAGGGTATCAACGGCGACCGCTACGACATCTACGACCTCAACGGCCGTCTCTGCGGTGCGGCGCTCTGCACGGGTGCTGAAATCCGTTTGAGCGTGGCCAAGAGCAAACTCTACATCGTTCGCCGCCTCGGCGCCGATGGTTCGTTTGACGCCAAAAAGATTGTAGTACGTTAGTCCGATCCTTTTTCAAGCCGGCGGTTGCAGAGGTTCGGAAACCGCGCCGCTGCACCGCCGG
>CAMXAS010000159.1 GCA_947179195.1 uncultured Bacteroidales bacterium | reverse complement strand
TGCAAAGGTAGTTTTTTTTACTTTCTTGGCAAAAAGACTGAAAAAACTTAAATTTGTGACCCTATAATTTTACACTTATGCAGGAACGTCTGCTGATTATCGATTTCGGCTCTCAATATACCCAATTGATTGCGCGAAAAGTGCGGGAAAGCAATGTCTATTGCGAAATCCACCCGTTTCATAAAATGCCGCCGCTGACGCCCGACGTCAAGGGCGTCATCCTGTCGGGCAGCCCTTATTCCGTCAACAATCCGGAAGGGCCCAAGCCGGACTTGAGCGTTTACCGCAAGCGTATTCCGCTGTTGGCCGTCTGCTACGGCGCCCAGTACTTGGTCTATACGGAAGGCGGGAGCGTGGCGTCCGCCGCGCACCGCGAATACGGCCGCGCGCAGCTGACCTATATGGACCGCCGTTGTCCGCTGTTCGCGAACGTGCCGGATAACAGCCAGGTATGGATGTCGCACGGCGACACGATTACCGAAATGCCGTCCGCCTTCAAGCTGATTTGCAGCACGCCGACCGTCGAGGCGGCCGGTTTCAAGATAGAGGGCGAGGAGACGTATGCGTTGCAGTTCCATCCGGAAGTCTATCATTCGACCGACGGCCTCGTCATGCTCAACAACTTCCTCAAGACCGTCTGCGGCTTTACGGGCGACTTCACGCCGGAACATTTCGTGGAAAGCACGGTGCCGGCCCTGCGGGAACAGATAGGCGACGGCCAGGTCATCCTCGGCCTTTCGGGCGGGGTCGATTCCACGGTGGCGGCCGTATTGCTCCACAAGGCCATCGGCGACCGCCTGCACGGGATTTTCATCGACAACGGCCTGTTGCGTAAGAACGAATACGAGGAGGTGCTCGCGTCCTTCGCGGGCATGGGCATCCAAGTCAAAGGGGTGGACGCTTCCCAAACGTTCTACGCCGCGCTCAAAGGCGTGACCGACCCCGAAGCCAAGCGCAAGGCCATCGGCAAGACGTTCATCGAAGTGTTCGAACGCGAAGCCAAGGCCATCGAAGGCGCTTCGTTCCTGGCGCAGGGCACGATTTACCCCGACGTCATCGAGTCGGTCTCGGTCAAGGGCCCGTCGATGACGATTAAGTCGCACCACAATGTGGGCGGCTTGCCCGAAAAGATGAACCTCAAGATTGTGGAACCCCTGCGCACGCTTTTCAAAGACGAGGTGCGCCGCGTGGGCAAGAGCCTCAACATAGACCCGAAACTGCTGGGACGCCATCCGTTCCCGGGGCCGGGCCTGGCCATCCGCATTTTGGGCGAGGTGACGGCCGAAAAGGTCAAGTTGTTGCAAGAAGCGGACGCGATTTACATCGATGCCTTGCGGCGGCACGACCTCTACGACAAGGTTTGGCAGGCCGGCACAATCTTGTTGCCGATTTATTCGGTCGGCGTCATGGGCGACGAACGCACCTACGAACAGACGGTGGCCCTGCGCGCCGTGCAGTCCATCGACGGCATGACCGCCGACTGGAGTCCGCTGCCGCACGAGGTGCTGGCCGAAATCTCCAACGCCATCATCAACAAGGTGCGGGGCATCAACCGCGTCGTATATGACATCAGCTCCAAACCGCCCGCCACGATTGAGTGGGAATAAACCTGAAACCAAGATGAAAACGGTATTCGGAAAACGGATAGGCGGGCTGCTCGGCCTGCTGTGGGGTTTGAGCCTGCTGTCGTTGCAGGCGCAGACGGTGGAAGAAAACGTCCAACCGGTTTCAAGCTTCGTACCGTCGCCCGTCACGGTTTCCGCCGAGTTCGACACGTTGGAAGGCGTGGTTTACCGCGTGCACGTCGTGCAGAGCGGGCATACGCTGTATTCAATCGCGCGGGCCTATGACGTAGCGCGGCACGAAATCGTCAAGCAGTCGCTGGGCGATACCGTGCGCATAGGGGAGCGGTTGTATATTCCTTATATGATAGCGCCCGAGCCGACCGCGTCAACCGAGCCTGTCGTACTGACCGCCGATACGGTGGTTAAGGTTCAGTTTGCCGACACCGTAGTGGAACAACCGGTGCCGGATACCGCCGTTTTCGAAACGCCGGCCGATAGTGTTTGGGGCTCCGATAGCCTGGCGATAGAGGCCGACTCCCTGTTGTGGGGCGATTCCACCGACATGGCGGCGCGCCTCTTCCTTTGGGGGCAGGACACGCTCGACCTGTCCGAAACGCCGACGGAAACGCTTTGGGACAGCCTGTTCGCAGCGTTGAAAGCCAAGAAAACCGTTTCGGTTTCCATCCTGTTGCCGCTCTATCTGAACGATACGAACGAGCCGCCGCGCTCTTACACCTATCTGCCGTTTTTGGAAGGCTGGCTGACGGCCTACGGCGAACGGCTCATGGCACCGGCCGACAGCATGATGCCGGAAATCCGTTACCGGGTGTGGGACGTGACCGACAGCCCCGCCTCGGTGGACAGGGCGTTGAACGACCCGGCCCTGACGCAGGCTGACTTCCTGATAGCGGCCGTTTATACGAAAGTCTTCGACACCATCCGCCGGTTTGCGGAAGCGCACCGTTTGCCGTTGATTCATCCGTTGACCGAGCAGGATTCGATGGCCGCAGGCAACCCGTTCTACATTCAATGTATGCCGTCCTACGGGACGCAGGCCGAAGCCCTGGCGCGGTTCCTGAAACGCGAGTTCGCGCCGGAACATTACCGCTATATCTTGTTCGACGATTCGACGGGCTTTTTCCGCAAACGCGCGCAACTGCTGACGGATTGCCTGAGGGCGGATACCAACGTGCCCTGCGACTTGCGGTATTACAGTTATTCGCCGGCCCGCATGGGGCAGTTGGAATCCGTATTCGACACGATGTTTTCCGTAAAGGCGGCCCGCCCGACCGTATTCATCGGTTGCACCGACAAGGAAATCGCGCTGTTGAACACGCTGATAGCGTTGCGCAAGGGGAAGGGTACCGCAGAAAAAATCTTCATCGGGCCGTCCCGTTGGATGTCGTTCACGAAAATCGAGCCCGAATATTTCAAAAAAATCCGCCTGGTTTGTTATCAGCCGTTTTATTGGGACAAGAACGGGGAAACTTCGTTGCGTTTCGAACGGCACTATTTCCAACATTTCGACGTATTGCCGTCGGATATGGCCTACAAGGGCTACGCCTGTTTCAATTGGTTCGCGGAGATGCTGCGCGGCGGCGAGGTGACGGCCGACCCGTTCGCCTGCCACCGTTGGCAAACGAGAACGACGGAAGGCTGGGAGAATACGCGCCTGTTCTTTTTGGAATTGAAAGATCAAGCGTTTACATTATGGCCGGAACCGGAGCCGGAGCCCGAAGCGGTGGAGGAAAGCATATGAAAAAGATAAGCCTTGTCTTCTGTTTGATGAGTGCGGCGCTATTCGGCTTGAGCCGTGTCGCGGCACAGGAAGCGGTCAAACCGTTCAAAGGGACGGTTCACTATAAAATCACCTACGAAAGCAACCTCCCGGCCGAGGAATTGGCCCAAATGCCGCAGTCGGCCGAAATCAAGATATCGGATACCAAACTGCTTATGAGCACCGAGG
>CAMXAS010000158.1 GCA_947179195.1 uncultured Bacteroidales bacterium | reverse complement strand
CTGACGGACTGGGCCGAACGGCAGGGTTACGCCGCCTACGAGGTGTCGAATTTCGCATGGCCCGGCCATGAAGCCCGCCACAACAGCCGCTATTGGGATGTGCAAACGCCTTACCTCGGATTGGGCCCCGGCGCGCATTCGTTTTGCCGCCTGCCGTCCGCGGCCGCCATCCACGACACGGCCTCGGCCGTCGCCGTGCGCCGCGCCAACCGCCCCGACGTCCGCACCTATGTCTCGGAGGCCTACGGCCCCGGCCATTTTGAACAGGAACGGCTGAGCGAGACCGACCTCTACCACGAATACGTTATGACGGCGCTGCGCACGGAGGCCGGGCTCGACAAAGGCCGTCTCGCCGCCCTGCCCGCCCCGCTGCGGCAAGCCTGCCTGCAAAACCTGCAACCGCTTTTGTCCGAAGGCCTGCTCTTTGAGAGCGAGACGGCCTACCGCCCCACCCCGGCCGCGCGATACCGCGCCGACGGCCTCGCGCTTTCCTTTTTCTGACAAATTGCGTATCTTCGCAAGCCCCCGCTTCAAGGGCGGCGGCTCATACGGAATCATGACACAAAGAATTATTGTCTGTTGCCTTGTTTGGATAGCCTCTTTGGGGGCTTGGGGCGCGGGAAACGCCGCCGCCCAAAACACGGGCAAAATCTCGGGACGGACGCTGAACGCGGAAGACCGGAACCCCCTGGAATTCGTCAACATCGCCGTCTTTGTGGCTGACGGCGGCAACCGCTTGGTGGGCGGCGGCATCACCGACGAACTCGGCCGCTTCAACATAGACCGCCTGCCGCTCAACCAACCGCTCTACGTCCGCGCCAGCTCGATGGGGTTTGAAGAAATCAAGACGGCTTCGTTCCAACTCCAGGCCGGCCGCCCGTCGCGCAAACTCGACGATATCGTGATGTCGTCCACGGCCATCGCGCTCAACTCCGTCGAAATCAAGGGGCAGAAACGCATGATAGAGTATGCGTTGGATAAAAAGGTGGTGAACGTGGAGCAATCGCTCGTGAGCGAGGGCGGCACGGCCACCGACGTCCTGCAGAACGTACCCTCCGTGACCGTGGACGAAGAGGGCAACGTATCGCTCAAAGGCAGCGACAATGTGACGATTCTTATCGACGGCCGCCCCGCCGTCCTGTCGGGCCTAGGGCTGGACCAGATTTCGGCCGGCTCGATCGAAAGCATCGAAATCATCTCCAACCCGTCGGCCAAATACAACCCGGAGGGCATGGCCGGCATCCTCAACATCCGCACGAAAAAACGTCTGAACCGCGACTTCAACGGCATGGTCAACCTTTCGACGGCCACGTCCAACCAACACAGCCTCTCCACCAACCTCAGCTTCGGCTTAGGCAAGGTCACGCTGTTCACGTCGGCCGACCTCAACTTCCGCGAGCACCTTTCCGAGGGTTCGTCCTCCACGCGCAGCCTTAAGAAAAGCGCCTTGCCGGACCGCTACCCCGACGACAATATGGAATGGGAAACGGGCGAGAGCAACGGCCGCCGCCGCGGATTGGGCGGCCAGGTCAAGGTGGGCGCGGACTGGCGGATTTCCGATAAAGACCTGTTTACCGCTTCGTTCAACGGCGGCCTTTGGTACAACAACCGCCGCAACGAGACGCCCGGCACGCGCACGGCCTCTTACTTCGACCCGACGGGCGACCTCCGCCGCGACGGCGGGGACGATGCGACCGACTACCACTGGTACGAGACGCTGGGCAACACGTCCGACGGGAAAGGCCGCTGGGCGCAGTTCAACACCGCCCTGTCCTACCGTCACCAATTCGGACACAAAGACCAGGAACTGACGGTAGATGCGACGCTCGACTACCACAACCCCGACAACCGGACGACGATGTACCGCACGATAACGGACGAAATAAACGGCATATCGACCGAAAGCGTGCAGACGACGCACTCCACGGGCAACGGCCTGGATTTCGACGGGCAAATCAACTATGCGCATCCGTTCGGCGAACGCTTCAAACTGGAGGTCGGCTATCAGGGCAAGGTGCGCTACAACCGCAGCTTCGACCGCGAGTATGCCCGCCTCTATGCGTTTCAGGACACCGCCATCGATTTCAGTTATACCGAACAGAACCACGGCATCTACGCCAACTTCGGCGGCCAAATCAAGAACTTCAGCTTTCAAATCGGCGGGCGTATGGAGGTGGCGGCCATGGACGCGCTGACCGTTTCGGAGCGCAACGACACGGCTTTCAGTTATTTCATTCCGCGTTTCTATCCGGCCGTGCACCTTTCCTATAAAATCGGCAAGTTGCAGGAAATCCAGCTGAGTTATACGCGCCGCGTGAACCGGCCGCGCCCGTGGAACCTCAACCCCTTCGTCAACTACGACCATTATCCGACCTCCATCTCGATGGGTAATCCCGACCTCGACCCCGAAGACATCCATTCGGTGGAACTGAACTACTCGCTGTTCTACAAGGGCAGTTCGTTCTTCGTGACGGTCTATTACCGCCGCGTGGAGGACGTCATCCGCCGCTATACCTACGAACGGGAAGACGGCGTGCGCGTGCAGACGTTCCTCAACTATACGAGCGGCACCAACTACGGCTTCGACCTCTCCTACGAGCAGCGCGTTTTCCCGTGGTGGCGGTTCAGCCTGAACGGCAGCCTGTATCAAAACATCACGCGGGGCGCGGAAGACCCGTCGCTCAATTCGGAGGGGCTGAGCTATCAGTTGCGCTTCAACACGACCTTTTCGTTCAAATACGACATCAACCTGCAGCTGTCGTGCCGCTACCGGGGGCCCAACTATTTCGGGCAGACCTATATGGCGCCCAACTTCTCGGCGGAACTGGCCGCGCGGAAAGGCTTTTTCAAGAACCGCTTTACCGTGGGCCTGCGCGTGAGCGACCTGTGCCACACGATGCGGTTCGACAATACGGTGACCGGCAGCAACTTCGTGACGGAGAACCACCGCCGTCCCAAACGCTCGACGGCCCTGTTCCTGACGCTCTCGTATAAAATCAACCAAGGGCTGAAACGCAGCCAACGGCCGGCCAACCATCAGACGGACATGGACGGCGGCATGGAGGAAATGTAATGAAAATCATCTGCATCGGGCAGAACTACCGCGCCCATATCGCCGAACTCCGACACGAGGTGCCGACCCAGCCGGTGTTCTTCTTCAAGCCCGACACGGCCTTGCTCGTGCGCAACCGGCCGTTTTACCTGCCGGAATTCTCGCAGGAAATCCACTACGAGACCGAAGTCATCCTGCGTATCGGCAAGGTGGGTAAATACATCCCCGAAAAATATGCGGCGGATTTCTTCGACGCCGTGAGCCTCGGCTTCGACTTTACGGCACGCGACCTGCAACGCCGCTGCGTGGAGAAAGGCCTGCCGTGGGAAATCAGCAAGAGTTTCGACCAGTCGGCCGCCATCGGCCGCTGGATTCCGAAGGCCGAACTGCCGCCCGTCTCCGAACTGCATTTCCACCTGAACCTGAACGGGAACAAGGTGCAGGACGGCTTTACGGGCGATATGCTGTTCGGCGTGCCGCGCCTGATCAGCTACGTATCGCA
>CAMXAS010000157.1 GCA_947179195.1 uncultured Bacteroidales bacterium | reverse complement strand
ATAAAAATCAAACAGTTATGAAAAAATTGACATGGGCTCTTTTGAGCTTGATGCTGTTCCTCGGATTAGGGACGGCATTCGCACAAAACGATGACTTTGGCGGCGGCGGTGGCGGTGGTGACCTTACCATCTCGGTGCCGACGTTGAAGCCGGCTTCCGGGGTGGTTAAACCGGGCGCTACGATTGACGCTGCGTTCGCCAATGAAATGGTAGAACAAATAGGACCTATGGGGTCCCTTATGTGTATCTGCGTACTTTATGTAGAGAACGACGAGGCTACGGAGCTTGAAACATCCATGGAGGAACTTGGTCCGTTCATGAACCTGCTCACGGCTGAAGAAGACGAGGAGATAGAACTCCCGTCTGCTGCCTACAAGGTAGCGGTTTATTCCATGAATAATGATGAGGACTTTGAACCGGATGATCCGGATGATCCGGCGGGATGGATGAAGTGGTATGCCCCGATAGCCATTTCGAAGGATGCCGACGGTGATGCCAAACTCCGCCTGCGTGTGGCGGCGGTTACAATGTCCTATGAAATTAAGTATTCCGAGGTGTTTACGGCCGACTACACGACCACGCCTCAACTTTCGCTTTCGCCCATTACCACGGACGGTGCGGTTGGCAAAGGCGTGATGTCTTCGTTTTCCATTGACGGGGGGCTCGTAAATCCGTGGTCCGGTGAGTCTATGGCGGTGGAAATGATGTATCCGGTCGCCGTATATTATACGACCGACGGCACCACCGTTCCTTCCAAGGATGCTTACGAAGCCCAGACCGACAAGGAAAACGGCGCGATCAAGAAAGTGGAGAGTGAAATGGAAGACGGCGACCTTGTCTATCCGGACAATGGAAAATTTCTCCCTGTGGCTCTTGACGAAGCTTGCACGCTGAAGGCCATAGGTTATTATACTACGGATGACGACGAAGATGTAGTGACGGCTTTGTTCGACAAACAAATTACGGTTAAAGTTGCCGACAATCCCGTGCTTGACCCCGCCGATGCCACGGCATTCATGGTAGGTAATAAATTGGTTATCAAAAATCCCGATCCGGCTCCCGGCGAAGATGATGAGGACTATTTCGACTATGACGAGGATCATGGCACGTGCTTGTACATCAGCTTTGATGGTACGAAGCCCACGCCTGACGCTTATGACCAGTTGGAATGGAATGATTATAGCATTATAAAGGCGAAGGCCGGCAAGGATGTCGAAATATTCTTCCGTCAGGATGCAAAAGGTCTCTATGTCTATATGCCCGAAATCCTCGGCTATAATTCTCCCGCGGATTATGTGCGTATTGAAAATGGCAAACTTTCTTTGCAAGTAATGTGTCAGTCGTATATGGCTACCGGGAGAGAAATAGAGCACATGGTATGGGGTAAAATACCTGAAATGATGGCTTACGGTTCGGACATCATAGCGAAAGAATACACGGTTGAGGGTTTGGTGTTGCCTGAAACGGTGACGGCGCCGACCTTCGTACCCGATCCCACGGCCGGCGCCTTGGGCAAGGGCGATGCCATCAAGTTTGAGATGGATGCGGCCTACGAAAAGTTCAGCGAAAGAGACAATTTGGTGGCCGTGGCTTATGTGGTTAACGGCACGGATGCCGACTTGGACATCGACGCCGCCAAGCTCGATGCCTTGATGGCCGACTATGCGATGGGCTATTCGGCCGGCGTTCGCGAAGACGGTAAGGTTTACCTGTATGCGGAAGAAACGGATGCCTTCGAGATTAACCAAACCATGGAAGTCAAGGCCCGTCAGATTGTAACCCTCTCGTTTGAAGCGGAGGAAGGCGAAGATGCGGACGTACAGATTGCGCTTTCTTCGATTGTAACGGCCAACTACACGGTGGACGCTTCCAAGTTGGCGAAGCCGACCATCAAGACGCCGATTGCGGGCAGCACGGTTGAACCGAACAGCCCCATCACGTTCGAGATGCCGGCTGAGTATGACTGGACCGCCTATACCGACTTGGCCTACATCCTCTATGTAGAAAACAACGACGAAGTAGCGCTGGAAGGCACGGCCGAAGACATCATGAACGCGGTGCCGCAAAACCCGGTTGCGCCTACGGCCAAGGAAGGCGAGCTCGCTTATAAGGTAGTGAACTGCCACAAAGACGGCGACGACCTCGAATGGACCAAGGCGCTTATCGCCACGCAGGAAGGCACGCTCAAAATCCGCGCGCGTCTGGCTGGTATCAACCTGCAGGACGAAGTCTTCTATTCCGACGAGGTAACGGTTACCTGCACGGTTAAGAAGAGCGAAGGCCCCGGCGACGACCCCGAAAATCCGGGTCTGCCCGAAACGGTAAAGACCCCGACCTTCGTTCCGGCCGCCGGCGAGGTGGAAAAAGGCCAGGCCATTACCTGGACTTGGGATGCGGACTACAACGAAGAAACGTATCCGTTGATAGCCGTGGCCTATGTGGTTAACGGCGATGACGCCGATTTGGACATCACCGTTGAAAACTTCGGCGAACTCTGGGAAGCTTCCCAAGACGAAGACGAGAATACGGTTCGCGAAGAAGGTGTAACCTATCTGTACCGCACCGACGTTGACGACGCGTATCCGTATCACATCGAAAAAGCCAGCACGGTTAAGGCGCGTATGCTTCTCGGTATCGTAGATGACGAAACGGGTGCACCTGCCATCGCGCTTTCCGCGATTGTAGAGGCCGCCTATACGATTAAGGGCGAAACCCCGGCTGTAGAGGTTGCCAAGCCGACGTTCAGCGTTAAGGCCGGTGCGGTGGAAGCCGGTACGAAGGTAGAGATTGCGTGCGAAACCGAAGGCGTCGTTATTTACTATACGGTAGATGGCAGCGTTCCCACGGAAAAGAGCACCGAGTACAAGGAAGCCATCGAAATCAAGGGCAAGGTCACGATTAAGGCCATCGCCGTCAAGGGCGACGCCAAATCGGAAGTGGCCGAAGCCACCTACGAACTGTTGGCTAACGAAGACCTCGAGTTGGCGGGCGTAAGCGTTTACCCGAACCCGAGCAACGGTATGTTCAACCTCGAACTGCCGGTAGCGGCCACGGTAGAGGTGTTCGCCTCCAACGGTGTGCTGGTTCAGCGCATGACGCTGGGCGAAGGCAACGCCACCTTGAATATCGAACGCAGCGGCATCTACTTCCTCCGCATCACGGGCGAAGGCCGCACCACGGTTAAACGTGTCATTGTACGCTAAGGTGTTTTGAATGGGAATAGACGCCTCCCGTAGGCGTCCGACAAGCCCCGACCGGTACCGGTCGGGGCTTTGTTTTTGGGGCGTTTTCGGTTTTTGGTCTGGGATAGGCGGCTGAGCAAATCACCGCTTCTATTCGGTATAGGTTTCTGTATGTCAGTACTTAATATCTTAATGTGCTGTATTGTGCCTTTTGATGGCCTCAAAAGGAAATCACGATAAGGTTCTTCTGTTTAATACATTGATTTTATAAATAATATCGTGTTATGATAAGGTAATGCGATATAAAATTCCGCATAGTAGTAAGGAATTGTCTTGGAGCAAAGTTTGCAACCTCCGAATATATATAAGACCTTAGA
>CAMXAS010000156.1 GCA_947179195.1 uncultured Bacteroidales bacterium | reverse complement strand
GCCGCCAAGACCACAACCAAAACGGCCAAGGCCGCCAAGGCGGAGCCCGAAGCGGCGGTGGAACCCGAGCCGATGCCGGAACCGGTGCAGGAGAAAACGGAGCCGGTAGCCGAACCGGTGGCGGAAGCGGGGGCCGACGCGGCCGCCGTCGAACCGCGTCCGGCGGAGGAGAAACCCGCCGGCAGCACGTTGAAAGTGGTCGGCAAGATAGATTTGAGCGAACTCTCGGCCAAGCGTCGCAAGGAACGGGCGGCTGAGCAGGCGGAAGCGTCCCGCGCGGCGGAGACGGCGGCCGGCGGCGAGCAAGTCGCCGCGCCGGTGGCCGAGACCCCGTCCGTGGCGGTGGAGACCGCGCCCGCCGCTGTGGAAACGCCCCAGGCGGAAGCCGCGGCCCCCGGCGCGTCGGCCCCCGACACCAAGCCCGACAACTTCATCCCCACGGCCAAGGTGACGCTGACCGGCCCGCGTCTGACGGGCGAGAAAATAGACCTCGGCCAGTTCGAGCGCCGTCCCAAGCCCGTGGCCTCGTCCCGCGACGGTGGCAACGGCGGCAAGAAGAAACGGCAGCGGGTGGGCGAGAAGCCCACGGGCAACACCGTCATGGGCGGCATGAACCGTCCGGGCGGCAGCATGAATGTAGGCGGCGGCAACAACGCCCCCGGCAAGAACAAGAAGAAAAAGAACAACAAGAACGCCCACGTCCAGATTAACGAGCAGGAAGTGGAAAAGACGCTGAAAGACACATTGGCGCGTCTTTCGCCGCTCGGCAAGTCCAAGACCTCCAAGCACCGCCGCGAGAAACGGCACAACATCAGCCAGCACATGGAGGAGGAACAGGAAAGGATGATGCAGGAACAGCGCGTGCTGAAAGTGACCGAATTCGTGACGGTAAACGAGTTGGCCACGATGATGAACGTGCCGGTCACCGATATCATCTCCACCTGTATGTCGTTGGGCCTGTTCGTCTCCATCAACCAGCGTCTGACGGCCGACCCGATTTCGCTTTTGGCCGAGGAATACGGCTATACCGTCGAGTTCGTCGATGCCGAGGTGCTGGACGAGCTCGAACATCAGGACGATGACGACGAGGTGGGCGAGGAAGAACCGCGCACGCCCATCGTCACGGTCATGGGGCACGTTGACCACGGTAAGACGTCGTTGCTTGACTACATCCGCAAGTCGAACGTTATCGCGGGCGAGGCCGGCGGCATCACGCAGCACATCGGTGCCTACGAGGTGCAGTTGGAGAACGGCAAGAAAATCACGTTCCTCGATACGCCGGGTCACGAAGCCTTTACGGCCATGCGTGCCCGCGGTGCCAAAATCACCGACATCGCGATTATCGTGGTGGCGGCCGACGACAAGGTGATGCCGCAGACGGTGGAAGCCATCAACCACGCGCAGGCGGCCGGCGTTCCCATCGTCTTCGCGATTAACAAAATAGACAAGCCGCAGGCCGACCCCGACAAAATCAAGACGGAACTGGCCGACATGAACCTGCTCGTAGAGGAGTGGGGCGGCAAATACCAAAGCCAGGACATCTCGGCCAAGAAGGGGCTTAATGTAGATAGCCTGTTGGAGAAGGTGTTGCTGGAAGCCGAGATGCTCGACCTGAAGGCCAACCCGCGGCGGCGCGCCAAGGGTACGGTCGTGGAATCGTCGTTGGACAAGGGCCGCGGCTACGTGGCCAAGATTCTCGTTCAGGACGGCAGCGTTTCGGTGGGCGACCCGATTATCGCGGGGGCGACCTGCGGCCGTGTCAAGGCCATGTACAACGAGCGTAACCAGCCCGTCAAGAAGGCCGGCCCTTCCACGCCGGTGCTGTTGCTCGGCTTGAACGGCGCGCCGCAGGCCGGCGACACGTTCAACGTGACCAAAGACGAGAAAGAGGCCAAGGACATCGCCAACCGCCGTTTGCAGTTGCAGCGCGAACAGGGTCTGCGGACGCAGAAGCACATCACGCTCGACGAAATCGGACGCCGTATCGCCATCGGCGACTTCAAGGAACTCAACGTCATCGTCAAGGGTGACGTGGACGGCTCCATCGAGGCCTTGTCCGACTCCTTGCTCAAACTCTCGACCGAGGAGGTACAGGTCAACGTCATCCACAAGTCGGTGGGTCAGATTACGGAAAGCGATATCCTGTTGGCTTCGGCCTCCAACGCCATCATCATCGGCTTCCAGGTGCGTCCGTCGTTGGCGGCGCGCAAGCTGGCCGAGAGCGAGCAAATCGATATCCGCCTCTACTCCATCATCTACGATGCCATCAACGAACTCAAAGACGCCATCGAGGGGATGCTTTCGCCCGAAATCCAAGAGAAAATCGTGGCCAACCTCGAGGTGCGCGAGGTCTTCAAGATCAGCAAGGTGGGTGCCGTGGCGGGCTGTATCGTCCTGGACGGCCGCCTGACGCGCAACACCAAGGTGCGGATTATCCGCGACGGTATCGTGGCCTACACCGGCAAGCTGGGTTCGCTGCGCCGTTTCAAAGACGACGTGAAGGAAGTGATGGTGGGTCAGGACTGCGGTCTGAACATCGAGAACTTCAACGACATCAAGGTGGGCGATATCATCGAGGGCTACGAACAGACCGAGGTGAAACGGACGTTGTAGGCTTTGCGGCCTCCGGGCCGTCAGGCTTGCTTTACGCTCATGTACGCGCGCTTTCTACAATATGTGAGGCGGAACCGCCTGTTCGACGGGCGGGGGCGGGTGCTCGTGGCCGTGAGCGGCGGCGCCGACTCCACCGTCTTGTTGCATCTGCTCGTGCGGGCGGTGCGGCAGGGCGCGTTGCCCTTGGAACTCGCCGTGGCGCATTGTCATTTCCAGTTGCGCGGCGCGGCGGCCGACGGCGACCAGGCCTTTGCGGAGGCTTTGGCGCGGGAAGCCGGTCTGCCTTTCTATACGGTGCGTTTCGATACCCTATCCCATGCCGGGGCGCAGGCCGTCTCCGTCGAGATGGCGGCGCGCGAACTCCGATACGGTTTCTTCAAACAATGTATGACGCAGGACGGTTGGCAGGCCTGTGCGCTGGCGCATCATGCCGACGACCAGGCGGAAACGCTTTTCCTCAATCTCTTGCGCGGTACCGGCCTCAAGGGGTTGCGCGGGATGCAGCCCGTGCAGGGTGCGTATGTCCGTCCGCTGTTGTTCGCGCGCCGCGCCGAGATAGAAGCCTATGCCGCCGCGCAGCATCTGACGTACCGCACCGATGCCACGAACGCCGAGGACGACTACCTGCGCAACCGCGTCCGCCATCATCTGTTGCCGCTCTGCCGGCAGCTCAACCCGCAGGCCGTGGCGCACGCCGCGCAGACGGCCGTGAGCCTGCAACGGGACGAGGCCGTCCTGTCGGCCTGGTATGCGGCGGCCGAAGCGCGGCTTGTGGAGAAGTTGGCGGTTTTGGTCGATGGGGACGCCGGGGTCGTCCCCGCCGAGTTCATCGCCAAGCGCAAAATCCGCCGCTTCCACGATGAGGTGGGCGAGGCCGCCTGCCTATGCTTTTGGGAGTGGTACCTCAAGGCCCGCGATTTCAATCAGGAGCAAATCGAGCAGATTATTCAGAACTATTTAGACGGCGAGGG
>CAMXAS010000155.1 GCA_947179195.1 uncultured Bacteroidales bacterium | reverse complement strand
CTGATGGGCACGTTGATTCCGATGGGGCCGGCCTTGCTGGGCCTGGCGACGGGCGACGTGGCTTCGATGGCCTCCAATATGCAGGTGGCCTTCGCCACAACCGTGGTCGGCCTCATTATCGGCGCCGTCGGCTTTATCACGTTGCAGGCGCGTCAACGCTGGGTGGCCGGCGAAATGAACCTGCTGACCTATGTGGCCGAAAAGCTGAAAGGAGGCCTGGCATGAGCCGTAAGAGACGCCTGTTGCAAGCCGACGGCGCCGACGACGACCCGCTGTCGGTGCTGACCAACCTGTTCGACGTGGCCATGGTGTTCGCCGTGGCGTTGATGGTGGCCTTGGTGACGCGCTTCAATATGACCGAAATCTTCTCGCAGGAGGACTTCACGATGGTCAAGAATCCGGGCACGGAACAGATGGAAATCATCACGAAGAAGGGCGAGAAAATAGAGAAGTACAAGGCTTCGGACGAACGCACGCAAGACAAGTCGTCGCGTGGCCGGCGCGTGGGCATCGCCTACGAGTTGGCGAGCGGCGAAATCATCTACGTGCCCGAATAGGCGGTTCGCCCGTCGGGTCACCCGAAAAAAACTTATATTTGCAAACGGTAAAAGGACGGATTATGTATAACGTCGGATTGTATAAGAAAGAGGACGAGATGGGGGCGTTGATTTGCGAGAATTATGCCATGCTGCTGATTCTAAGCATCTTCGATATTCCTATCGGCTTCGGCGAAAAGACGGTGGAGGCGGTTTGCCGCGAACGGGGCGTGGATACCGACACGTTTTTGGCCATCGTCAACCTGTTTGTGAACGAGGAACTGCCGTCGGAGGCGGTCAAGGGCGCCATTTCGATTCCCGCGCTGACCGATTTCCTGCGGCATTCGCACGTCTATTTCCTCGAATACCGTTTGCCGGCCATCCGCCGCAAGTTGGTCGAAATCATGGAGGGCGAGCTGTTGGCCGAACCCGAAGCCGGACGGCCCAAGGGCGACGACGGCCAAGACCGCCGGCATATCGCGCGGCTGATGATGCGCTTTTACGACGAATACGTGGATGAGGTGCGCAAACACATGAACTACGAGGACGAAATCGTGTTCCCGTATGTGGAAACGCTGTTGAAGGCGAAGGGCCGCCCCGTGGGCTACGAAATCGCGATTTTCTCGAAGCACCACGACCATGTGGAAAACAAACTGACCGAGTTCAAGAATCTCATCATCAAATATTATCCGGCGCAAAGCAGCGTCAAAATCAACAGCCTGCTTTACGATATCTTCAACTGCGCTTCCGACCTGCGCCTGCACAACGCCGTGGAAAACGAACTGTATGTGCCGGCCATCCGGATACAGGAAAGTCTGAGAACCTCCAAAGCCTGAACCTATGAATACGCGATTACAAGCGGTGGTAGCCGAATCGTCGGTCATTGTCCGGAGCGGGCTCATGGCGGTGTTGAAGCGGATGAGCGACCTGCGCATGGAGGTTTCCGAAATCACGGACATGACCTTGTTGCCGGTGCAACTCAAACGGCAGAAGCCGGATTTGCTGATTATCAACCCCAACTGGTTGGGCCTGCAACGCCCCGACAGCCTGTTGCAGGAGGCGGGCTGCCCGTCATGCCGGACTGTGGCCTTGCAGACGGTGCTGGGCGACAGACAGGTGTTGCAGCCTTACGATACGGCCATTTCGATTTACGACAGCGCCGAAACCATCAAGGAGAAACTGGAAGCGGTGTTGCGGACGGAAGAAAAGACGGAGGCGGCACAGATGCTGAGCCCGCGCGAGAAAGACATCATCATCGGCGTGGTCAAGGGTTGGACGAACAAGCAAATCGCCGACAAGCTGAATATCTCCACGCATACGGTCATGACGCACCGCAAGAATATCGCCGGCAAGTTGCAGATTCACAGCCCGGCGGGTCTGACCATCTACGCCATCGTACACAAACTCGTCGAAATCAGCGAGGTGCAGCCTTAAGGGGCGGCCGCCGCGTCAGGCCTTGGCGTCCAAGCCGTGTTGTTTGAGCAAATCCAGGAAGGGCGCGTGCAGCGGCCCGTTCGTCGCCACAATCTCTTTGTCGAACAAGTAGCGGCCGCCGCCCGAAAAGTCGGTGACGGTGCCGCCGGCCTGCTGTACGAGGAACAGTCCGGCCGCCACATCCCAGGGACGCAGCCCGTATTCGTAAAACAGTTCGCAACGGCCGCAGGCCACATAGGCCAAGTCGAGGGCCGCGGAGCCCAAACGGCGGATGCCGGCCGTGTGCAGCATCGTATATTCCAGCAGTTTCATATAGGCGGGCAGACGGCTGTAGTCGTAGTAGGGGAAGCCCGTGGCCAACAGCGCGTTGTCGAACGAAGCCATCGGGCTGACATGGGCCTCGCGGCCGTTGCAGCGCGTGGGTTCGCCCGTGCAGGCGTAAAAAAGCTCGCGCATGGGCACATGATAGATGACGCCCAACACGATGCCGCCCTCCGCCAGGGGCGCCGACGGGCCGGCGACCGAGGCTTGCTTGTCCAGGAGCGCTATGCTGATGGCATAGACCGGCACGCCGTGGATGAAATTCGTGGTGCCGTCCAGCGGGTCGATAATCCACGTAAAGCGGTCGCCCTCCTTGCGCGTGCCTTCCTCGGCCAAAAAGCCGGCTTCGGGCAGGATGCGCGAAAGGCCCTCCGTGAGCCGTTGTTCGGACGTCTTATCCACATAGCTTACATAATCGTGCGGCCCTTTGAATTCCACTTTGGCCGTATCGAACCGGCGAGCCTGTTCGTCGATGAAAGCGCCCACTTCGCGGCACAGGTCGCAGACCTGTTCGGTCATCCGTTTTAAGTCCATCGTCATTGCTTTTTTCCGAAGCGGGAACCTCCCCGTTCGCGGCCGCGAAGTTACGGAAAATAAAGCGAAAAGTAGTACCTTTGCATCCATCATTTAAAGCGTTTTTCATGATAAGCGAACAAAGAGCCCATGTGCTGCACGGCATCCTGCTGATTGCGCTGTTCTCGTGCGCCGCCTTCTATATCGCGGAGTTTGAATTTGTCAAACGGCTGTCGTTCAGCCCGCTCATCGTCGGCATCATCCTCGGTATGCTGTATGCCAACAGCCTGCGCAACCATCTGCCCGAAACGTGGGTGCCCGGCATCCAGTTCTGCACCAAACAGATTCTGCGCGCCGGCATCATCCTGTACGGCTTCCGGCTCACGTTCCAGAGCGTCGTGGCCATCGGCGGCCCGGCCATCCTAATCGACTGCATCGTCGTTACCGTCACGATATTTTTGGGCCTGCTCGTGGGCAAGCTGTTGAAGATGGACCGCGATTTGTCGCTGTTGACTTCGACCGGCAGCGCGATTTGCGGCGCGGCGGCCGTGTTGGGCGCCGAACCCGTGGTCAAGGGCGAGCCGCACAAGACGGCCGTGGCCGTTTCCACCGTCGTCATCTTCGGCACGCTGTCGATGTTCATCTATCCCGTCTTGTACCGTGTCGGCCTGTTCGACCTCACGCCCGAACAGATGGGGCTTTACACCGGGGCCACGTTGCACGAGGTGGCGCACGTGGTGGGGGCGGGCAACGCGATGGGGACTGAAATCGCCGACCCGGCCATCATCGTCAAGATGATCCGCGTCATG
>CAMXAS010000154.1 GCA_947179195.1 uncultured Bacteroidales bacterium | reverse complement strand
TGATAGAACCGATGCTGAAATACGAAATCCTGTTGTTTCATCAGGAATTCGAACCGTTCTTGAAAGCCTTGCAGACCAAGGGCTTGCTTGACTTGTCGTTGGGCGACTTGGCCGTGAAGGGCGTGCAGGAAGAGGACTACCGTCTGGGCGTCCGGGCGGAGCGTTTGGTGCGCGCGCTCGACGACTGGCGGCGTCTGCATCCGAACGTGCAGGCTGCCGCGGCGGATTTCCCGGCGGACGAGACCGCCCGTATCGAATGGACCGAAGACGCTTTGGACCGCGCGCGCAAGTCGGCGGATCAGGAAGCGGCCTTGCGGCAGGCCGCCGAAAAAGAGGCGGTATGGGGCGCGTACGACCCGGCGGTATTGGAAGGCTTGGCGCAGGCCGGGCTGACGTTGCGTTTCGGCAGTATGCCGGCCAAGATGTGGACGCTGGACGATGCCCCCGAAGCCTATCCGGTGGCCTTGGTGGCCAAGACCGGCGGCCGCGTTTATTTTGTCTATTGGGATACGTTGCCCGCCGACTGGCGTATGCAGGAGGAGGCCGCGCCCACCCAACCGCCGGCGCAATGGGCGGCGCAGTTGCAGGCGGCGCACCGGCAAAAGGCCGGGGACGAGGCCCGCGTGGCCTACGCGGCCGACCGGGTGGCCGACTTCGGGCAGGCGCGCAAACACTGCTGGAACCGCCTGGCCTATAGCGTGGCGCGCACCGGTATGCCCGCCGAGGCCGAGGGGAGTCTGCGCATCGTGGAAGGCTACCTGCCGGTCAAGGACCAGGCCGAATTCGAAGCATTCTTAGAGGGTGAGGGCGTCTTCTTCCGCCAACAAGCCGCCAAGACTTTGCCCGAGGAGGCGCAGGCGGAGGTGCCGGTGCTGTTGAAAAACAACGCCTATGCGCGTCTGTTCGAGCCGATTACCAAACTGTTCTCGTTGCCCGGCTATCGGGAGTTGGATTTGACGCCTTTGTTCGCGCCTTTCTTCATGATGTTCTTCGGCTTCTGTATGGGCGACGCCGGCTACGGCCTGCTGTTCGTCCTGGCGGGCTTCCTGCTCCGCGCCAAGGTGAAGCCGGACTTCAGGCCGATTCTGTCGCTCGTCTGCTATTTGGGCGCGGCGGCCGTCGTGTTCGGTATGCTGTCGGGCACGTTCTTCGGCGTGTCGCTCGTCAATGTGCCGGCCTTGCAGCGTTTCCACGCCTATATCCTCGGTCAGGACCAGCTCATGATGCTCTCGCTCGCGTTGGGCGGCATACAGATTTTGTTCGGGATGTTCGTCCACGTGCTCAACATCGCGCGTCAGAAAGGCTTTAAATATGCCGTGGGCGCGTTGGGCTGGTGGCTTATCCTCGTGTTCGCGATTCCGCTCCTGGCCGAACAGATGACGGCCTTGACGCTGCCGGTAGTTGTGCGTTACGCCTGCTACGCCCTCGTGGGCGTCGGCGCGTGCGGCGCGTTCTTCTACAACAGTCCCGGCAAGCCGATTTGGATGAACTTCGGTTCGGGGCTGTGGGCGAGTTACAATACGGCCACGGGTTTGGTCGGCGATTTGCTGTCCTATATCCGTCTGTTCGCGTTGGGGCTCACGGGCGGTATCCTGGGCGGCGTGTTCAACGACTTGGCCTTGCAGATGAGCGGCTCTATCCCGGTGCTCAAGCAGTTGATTATGATTTTGATACTCTTGTTCGGCCATGGGCTCAACATCGCGCTCTGCGCGTTGGGGTCGGTCGTGCACCCCTTGCGTCTCACGTTCGTGGAGTTCTACAAGAACGCGGGCTTCGCGGGCGGTGGCCGGGCCTATCAGGCGTTCAAGATAGAAGAATAGAAAACCTTAAATTAGAAACACTTAAATAAAAATTGAAATGGAAGCTGTTGTTTTAGCTTATTTGGGCATCGCCCTCATGGTAGGTCTGACCGGTATCGGTAGCGCCTATGGTTTGTCTATGTGCGGTAGCGCCACGTTGGGCGCGTTGAAGAAGAACCCGTCGGTTTTGGGTTCGTGTACGGCCTTGAGCGCGTTGCCTTCTACGCAGGGTCTGTACGGCTTCGTAGGCTTCTTCTTGATTTACACGAAGATTACGCCTGAGATTTCGTGGTTGGCGGCTTCGGCGGTCTTTGCCGGCGGTTTGGCCTTGGGCATCGTAGGCTTTTTCTCGGCCCTGCGTCAGGCGCGCATCTGCGTGGACGGTATCCACGGCATCGGCGGCGGCCACAACCTGTTCGCCAGCACGATGATTCTGGCCGTATTCCCGGAATTGTACGCCATTATCGCGCTGTTGACCGTGATTTTGATCGGCGGCACGATTTAATCTGACGTATCGTTTCCGATGAAAGACCCGCGGATAGGGACGGCTTACGGCCGTTCGGTATTCCATATCGACCTGTTGCTCTGCCTCACGGCTTTTTTCAGTTTCCTGAGCGTGGAGCTACCGTTGGGTGGTTTCGGGAACATACGCCTGCCGGCGGAACTCCTGTTGGGGCTGTTGTGCCTGCTGTTCCTATTCGTATTGTGGGGACAGCGGCGGTTTAGGGCCGATTTGGGGCTTATGCGCCCCGACGGCTTTTGGCCCTGTGAGTTACGCTGGTGGATAGGCGCCTATCTGCTATGGATGTGGATAGGCGTCTTTTTTTCGCCTTGTCCGCAGGTGGCGTTCAAGGCCTCGTTCGCCTATACGGCCTGTGTGGTGCCGGCCTTTTACGCCGCCTATAAGATGGAACGCGAAACGGGCGACGGAGGTTTCGGGCGGCGCGTGGCCTGGGCGGCGCTCTTTGGGCTTGGGCTGTTCTCGCTCGTGGCCTTGGGGCGTTATTATTTCGGCGAGCCGGTTTCTTACATCGCGATTTTCCGTGTGACCCAACCGTTCCTGTCCGACCACACGCATTGGGGCGCGATGGTGACGCTGTGGCTGTTTCCCGCGCTGTATTTCGTGCGCCATGCGGCGCGGCCTTGGCAACGCGTAGGGGCGGCCGTCCTCGTGGCGGTGTTCCTTTGGAGCCTGTGGGTCAGCCATGCGCGGGCGGCGACGGCTTCGCTCTTGGTACCCTTGGCCATTGTGGGGGTGATGTATGTATGGCGGTGGCCGCGCCGCTGGCGGCTCGTGACCTTGGCCGTGGCGCTGGGGGCCGTCACGGCGGGCGGCGTGTGGCTCGTGCGGCAGGGGCAGGCGCAACAGGCCCGCAAGTCGGCGGACTGGGGCGAACATATGCTGTCGCTCGTGCAGTACCGGCAGGACGCTTCGAGCATGGAGCGCGTCAACCGGTGGAAGTGCGCCGCCCGCCTGACGGCCGACTATCCGTGGTTCGGCTGCGGCAAAGACGTCTATCCGTTCGTCTATGGGCCCTACCAGCGGGAAGAGGACTTGACCGAAGAGAGCACGTTTGCGGGCGACCGGGGTAACGCCCATAGCGAATATATTTCGGCTGTCTGCGAGACCGGCATCCCGGGCGGGGTGTTGTTCCTGTGTATCGTCGTGTTCGGGTTCACGGCCGGCGTCAAGGCCTACCGCGCGGCGGGGCGTGGCTCGGACGGCAAGGGGGCGGATGTCTGCCGCCAGCGCGCTTGGATTCTATCGCTCCTGTTGGGGCTGGCCGCCTATTTCACGCAGGGTCTGTTCAACAA
>CAMXAS010000153.1 GCA_947179195.1 uncultured Bacteroidales bacterium | reverse complement strand
AGGTCGAACACATATACCATGAGTCCGACCTTCGCGTTTCTGATGCTGTTGGCAGTGCGGGATGCCATCCGTTATTGGATTTCCCAAGTGTCGCCGCTGTTGAGCAAGTCGTCCATGCAGTGGATTTTCGATTGCTCGCGGGCTTGGATTAACTGCTCCTCCAACAGTTCGTTGTAGGTGGGTCTGACCACGTTGCGGATGACGCCGATGGCCACCGGGAAGTCGGGGCGTTTCATCGTGGCCAGCATCGTGTGGATGCCCGAGTTGAGTTGCGTCGGGTCGTGAACGAGGATGTCTTTTTCCGTGATGCCGTTCTTGCCGATTTCCACCACTTCGAGTTCCGTGCCGTTGAGGCGGATACCCTTGTTGCGTTCCTTGCCGAAAATCATCGGCTTGCCGGCTTCGAGCACGAGCATCGCTTCGTCGCGGTAATCCTTGCCCGTAATCTGTTCATGCGCCTTGTCGTTGAAGATAACGCAGTTGTCGAGGATTTCGACCACCGAGCAACCGTCGTGCGCGGCCGCCTCTTCCATCACGGCGGTCATGAGTTTGAGGTTGTTGTCCGGAATACGCGCGAAGAACGTGCCTTGCGCGCCCATGACGAGTTCTCCGGGGTTGAAAGGCGGCTCAATCGTACCCATCGGGGATGTCTTCGTTACCGCGCCCATCGGGGAGGTGGGGGAATACTGGCCTTTCGTCAGACCGTAAATCTGGTTGTTGAACAACAGGATGTTGAGGTCCATGTTACGGCGTACCACATGGATGAAGTGGTTGCCGCCGATGGCCAGCGAGTCGCCGTCGCCCGTGTTGACCCATACGCTCAGATGCGGGTTGGTCATCTTGACGCCCGAGGCGATGGCGTTGGCGCGGCCGTGGATGCTGTGGAAACCGTAGGTGTTCACATAATAGGGGAAACGCGACGAGCAACCGATGCCCGAAACGAGTACGAATTTCTCTTTCTTGTAACCGATTTTCGGGAAAACGCTTTCCACGGCGGCCAAAATAGCGTGCGAACCGCAACCGGGGCACCATTTGACCATCTGGTCGCTCATGAAATCGTCTTTCGTGAGCGGGGTATTCGATTTTTCTATTTCGATTTTCATGTTGATAGCATTTATAGGTTTGACGGTTCCCTTATTTTAACAGGTTTTTGAAGCAATCCACGAGTTCGTGTACCGTGAACGGCAGGCCCTGCACCTTGTTGTAGGCCTGCATCGGGATATGGGCGAACTTGCCGCGGAGGTAGTTGACGAACTGGCCGTCGTTCAATTCGCAGACCACGACTTTCTTGTGGCCCGACAGGATGGCTTCCGTATTGCGCGGCAACGGCATGATGTAGTTGAAGTGCGCGTGCGCGATCGAAGCGCCGTTTTCCTGCATGGCTTCGACGGCCGAGCGGACGGCGCCTTCCGTGCCGCCCCAGCTTACGACGAGCAGGTCGGCTTTCGGGTCGCCGAACAGCGTCTGTTCGGGAATGTCAAGCGCCACGCGTTCCACTTTCTCGCGGCGGTTGCGTACCATCTTCTCGTGGTTGAGCGGGTCGGTGGTCAGGTTGCCGATAACGTCTTCCTTCTCCAAGCCGCCGATGCGGTGGCGCAGGCCTTCGGTGCCCGGAATCGCCCAATAGCGCGCCAACGTTTCGGGGTTGCGGCGGTAGGGTTTGAATTCGGGGTCGTTGGCGGCGGCCAGCGGCGGGTGGATTTCCGGCATATCGGCCATCTTCGGGATGCGGAACAGCTGCGAGCCGTTGCCGAGCGAACCGTCCGAGAGCAGGATGACCGGCGTCATGTGTTCCATCGCGATACGGGCCGCTTCAAACGCGAAGTAGAAGCAGTTGGCCGGCGTGGAGGAAGCCAAGACCACGAGCGGCGCTTCGCCGTTGCGGCCATAGAGGGCTTGGTACAGGTCGGACTGTTCCGATTTCGTCGGCAGACCCGTCGAAGGGCCGCCGCGCTGTACGTCCACGAGTACGAGCGGCAGTTCGGTCATGACGGCCAAGCCGAGGGCTTCGCTCTTGAGCGAGAGGCCGGGGCCGGAGGTCGTCGTGCAGGCCATGGCGCCCGCAAAGGACGCCCCGATGGCGGAGCAGATGCCG
The DNA here is from genome assembly GCA_947179195.1 of uncultured Bacteroidales bacterium. Classification (GTDB taxonomy): domain Bacteria; phylum Bacteroidota; class Bacteroidia; order Bacteroidales; family P3; genus CAMXAS01. Next base: position 1,570 of record CAMXAS010000153.1, on the reverse strand, counting down.
GCGATTTCGTCTTCGGCCTGGAAGGCTTTGGCGCCTAAGGATTTGTGCTTGATGATTTCGACCAGGATGTCCGTGGCCGGCGTGATGGGGTAGGAACCGAGGAACAGCGGGCGGCCCGATTTTTCGGAGGCGGCCAGCAAACCCCAGGCCGTGGCCACGTTACCCGTGATGTTGCGGTAGCGGCCTTTGGGCATCTTGGCCGGCGCCACCGAGATGTGGGATTCCACGATTTCGGCCGTGTCGGCGTAGTCGTAACCGGCGCGCAACACGGTCTTGTTCACCTCTATCATCTGCGGCTTCTTCTTGAATTTGGCTTCGAAGAAGTGATAGGTCGGCGTCATGTCGCGGTCGAAGATGAAGTAAATCATACCCAACGCGAACATATTGCGCGTCTTGTCCATCGTCTTGACGTCCAAACCGGCGGGCTCCAGCGCCTTGCGCGTGAGCGAGGAAATCGGCGCGGCCACGAGGTTGTAGCTCGTCAGGCTGCCGTCGATGAGCGGGTTCGTCGTATAACCGGCTTTCTGCAAAGTCTCTTCCGTAAACGTGTCGGCGTCCACGATAATCGTGGCGCCTTTCTGAGCCCATTTGAGGTTGGCTTTCAAGGAGGCCGGGTTCATGGCCACCAATACGTCGCACTGGTCACCGGAGGTGCTGATGCGTTTCTGCCCCACGTGAATCTGGAAGCCCGAAACGCCGGCCACCGTATTGTGCGGCGCGCGGATTTCGGCCGGATAATCGGGGAACGTGGCCAAATCGTTGCCGGCCAAGGCCGCCGAGTCGGAAAATAGCGTGCCGATCAACTGCATGCCGTCGCCCGAGTCGCCGACAAACTTGACCACCACGTCCTGTTTCTCTACCGAAGAAAGTTTCTTTGCAGACATAATAGGTTGTATATTTTTATCTTACTTACGCTAAAAAGGCACAAACGCCGCCGTTTCCGCGGCTCTGTGCCAGTACCGTCGTTTTCTCACGGCACCTTGGTCGGTGCGGCTTTTGTGAGAAACAGCAAAATTAACTAAAAAAGTTTGAATTAGCAAAAAAAAACCGCCCGTTTCGGGGCGGTTTTAGGCTGGTCGCTTGCTTATTCTTCAGGGGCGATAGCTTCCTGCGGGCAAACGGCGGCGCAACTGCCGCAACTTACGCACGTATCCGGGTCGATGGAGTACGGCGTACCGGCCGTAATGGCGCCTACCGGGCATTCCGATTCGCAGGTGCCGCAGCTGACGCAATTGTCAGAAATTTTGTAAGCCATAGTGATATGAATTTTAGGGTTGTTTTCGACGACAAAAATATAACTTTTTACGGAATTGTCAAAGTTTTAGGCCTATTGTCCCTCGCCCTTGAACACGACGCCTATCGTGTAGAGGAGGATTTTCAAATCCATCGTCAGCGACTGGTTCTCCAAATAGACCATATCGTAGGCGAGGCGTTCCACCATTTCAGGCACGTTCTCGGCATAGCCGTATTGGGTTTCGCCCCAGGACGTCAGGCCGGGTTTGACATTGAACAACAGCCGGTAATGCGGCGCTGTCCTGACGATTTGTTCCACGAAATACGCGCGTTCGGG
>CAMXAS010000152.1 GCA_947179195.1 uncultured Bacteroidales bacterium | reverse complement strand
AAGCAGGCGCAGGCCGGCCTGTTGCAGATGCAAGCCTACCGGCAGGCCGTGCGCACGCAGTTGATTGCCAACACGGCCATCCTGTATTACAAACTCGTGACGCTGGACGAACAACTGAGCATCTACACGCTGACCAAGCAGAGTTGGGAAGAAAGCCTGGAAGCGACGCGCGCGTTGATGGAAGCCGGCATGGGCAACACGGCGGCCGTGGCGCAGAGCGAAGGCGCTTATTACAGTGTATGCGCTTCGATTCCCAACATCCAACAGCAAATCCGCGAAACGGAGAACCAAATCTGCGCCTTGCTCGGCATCACCCCGCGCCATATCCGGCGCGGCGAAATGCCGGTCATGGTGTTCGCCAACGACCTGCGCGTGGGCATCCCCCTCTCGCTTTTGTCAAGACGTCCCGACGTGATGCAGGCCGAACAGGCTTTGGCGCGGGCGTTCTATGTGACGAACGCGGCGCGTTCGGCCTTTTATCCGTCTATTTCGCTGAGCGGAAGCCTCGGCTGGAAGGGCGGCGCCGACTTGATTTGGAGTGCGTTGGCCAGTCTGACGCAACCGATTTTCCAAAACGGCAGACTGACGGCTCAACTCAAAATAGCCAAGGCGCAGCAGGAAGAAGCCAAGATTTCGTTCCAACAGACGCTGTTGGAAGCCGGCATGGAGGTGAACAACGCGCTGGCCTTGGTGCAGTCCACACGCGAACGCTCGTTGCTGTACGACAAACAGGTGAGCTCGTTGGGCGTGGCGGCCGAAAGCACGCGCCTGCTCATGGAACACGGCAGCACGACCTATCTGGAAGTATTGGCGGCGCAACAGGCGCTCCTGTCGGCGCAGTTGACCTCGGTCGGCAACCGGCTTAACGAATGGACGGCCGTGGTGACGCTTTACCGCGCCCTCGGCGGCGGCCAAATCTAATCCGCCCGCAACAGGGGTAAAAAACCGCCGTCATGGCCTTGGGGCATGGCGGCGGTTTTCTTTTATTGGCGCGGGATTCCAAACTTTTTTTCGTTATTTCTGAAGTTCGTTCGTACATTAAGAAACGAATGAACCATGAGAAGATTTTTTATGCGCCGCAACCGCCGCAGACGGCTGTTGCTTTGGCTTGAATTGGTATTAAAGACGTGTCTGCTCGTAGCATGCATAGGCGTAGGGGCGGCCACGGTCAGTATGGGCGCGCGGCTGTCGGCCCAGGAACTCAGCGGCATCGCCAAACGCAAGCCGTTTACGATCAGCGGGGAGGCCGACGCGGAATTCAGCAGTTTTCTGTCGCAGCCCAAGAATTTCAACCGGCCGTTTTCCTACCTGCTGAACGTGTCGCTCAACCCGGCCGTTTACGGCATCGCGCTGCCCGTTCAGCTGTCGTTCGGACAGGACGGCTTCAATTACAAGCATCCGTTCAACACCTTGCAGATTACGCCTTCCTACAAATGGGTCAAGGCGTATATAGGACGGACGGGCATGACGATGTCGCCCTACGGCTTGGCGGGCATCGGCTTCGACGGCGCGGGCGTGGAACTGACGCCCGACTTCCTGCCGGTGTCGCTGAGCGCGATGTTCGGACGCTTGCAGAAAGAGGATGTGGGCGACAGCCTGCGCCCGCCCACCTACCGCCGGCTCGCCTACGGGCTCAAAGTGGGCTGGACGCACGGGCAACAGCAACTCGACCTGCATTTCTTCCAAGCCTGGGACAACGACAAGGTGTTGGCGGGCGCGGAAACGCCGCCGCAACGCAACTACGTATTGTCCTGGCAGGGGCGTTTCCAAATCGCCGACCTCGTGACCCTCGGCGCGGAGGGCGGGCTGAGCTTTTTGCAGAACCGGCCGCAGGCGGAAGACCCGCTCTCCGGCCTGGAGCCCGGCAAGGCCATCCCCGGCCTGTCGTTCAAGGTGCGCGCCCAGGCGTTCGGCGCGGAGCTGGCCTACGAACGTCAGGGCGCGCAGTTCTACAGCATGGGGCGGTTCTACAGCGGCGGCGACCTCGAAAGCCTGTCGCTCGGCTATAGCGGCGACTTCAAACAGAAGCTGCGGTTCTCGGGCCGCCTCGGCTGGCAACGCGACAACCTGAGCAAAGAAAGGCAGAGCCGCATGAACCGCCTGGTGGCCGACGTGCAACTGCAGTACGCCTCCGACGGCCCGTGGGAAGCTTCGGCCTCTTACTCCAACTTCACGACGCACACGCGCCTGTTGCCCATGCAGGTGGAACCGGGCGCCTACACGCCCATCGCGCATCCCGACTCGCTGCGCAACACCCAGCTGTCGCAACAGGCGCAAGTGCGTGTCGCGTGCCGCCTCGGCGCGCAGGACCACGCGCACACGCTCTCGTTCGACTTCTCGTTTCAGGAATCCCGCCTGGTGGGCGAGCCGGCCATGAACGACTATTTCTCGGCCCAGCTCTCGCATCAGACCACCCTGCCCAAGGACAGCCGGCTCAACACCGCGTGGCACGCCCAAGCCGTGTACCGGCCGGCCTCCAAACAGGCCGAGACCTACACCGGCCCTTCGGTCAATTTCTCCAAAAGCCTGCTCCAAGACAAAAGCCTGTCGGTGAACGGCCGCCTGCAATACGACCTCGGCTTCGGCCAACGCACGCTGCAAAGCGGCTTGGTCAACCTCGGCGGCGGCGTGGCGTACCGGTTCGCCAAACACCACCAGCTCGACCTGCGCGTCAACCTGCGGGTCAAACACACCTTGGGGGCCGACACCACCCCCGGTACGCCCGCCGCCCGCACCGACTTCACCGGCACGCTCCGTTACGCCTACCGATTCTAACCCAAACACCCTACCGCTATGGAACAACCTATCATACAGAAAAGCATGGATTTGCAAATCATCCAACAGAAAATCTTTACGGTCAGAGACCGTAGCGTCATGATGGACTTCCATCTGGCCGAACTTTACCAAGTGGAGACCCGCGTGCTGAAACAAGCCGTCAAACGCAACCTCAACCGATTTCCAGCGGATTTCATGTTCGAACTAACTAAGGATGAATGGATTAAAGTTATCACAAATTGTGATAAGTTCCCGGTCAACCTCCGCCACTTCCCCATTCCGCCTATGGCCTTCACGGAACAGGGCGTTGCCATGCTGTCGTCCGTTCTGCGCAGCCAGACAGCCATTGAGGTCAATATCTCCATTATGCGGGCCTTTGTCTTGATGCGGCGGATTGCGATGAACTACGAAGAATTGCTGAAACGCATCCAAGAACTGGAACTCAACACCGACAGCAGGTTCAACGAAATCTATCAAACCCTGACCCAACTGTTGAGCATTCCGGAGGAGCAACAGAAACGGCGGCCTATCGGCTACGTCCAAGCGTCCCGAAGTGGCGCTAAAACTTTGCCGTCTCAGAAAAAATGATTATCTTCGCCTTACTTTTTGTGTAGCCTCTCTTGACGGGAGGCCATTAAGAAACACTTAATAACATGGAAATCAAGAAGTCACCGAAAGCAGACCTCGAAACACGCAAGGGGCTGTACATGGAAATCGGTTTGGTTTTCTCGTTGGTGGTGATTTGGGCCGCTTTCGAATGGAAGTCGTACGACAGAATCGTTGTGGACGAAATCAGCCGTGCCGCCGTTGCGATTGAAGAGGAAATGATTATTCAGACCTCGCAGGACGTCGGCGCGGGGGGGGGGGGGGGCGGGGCGGGTGGGGGGGGGGTGGGGGGGGGGGGGGGGGGG
>CAMXAS010000151.1 GCA_947179195.1 uncultured Bacteroidales bacterium | reverse complement strand
CGGAACGTCCGTCTTGCGCCATGGATATGCCCCCTGTCTGCCCCAAAAGCAACAGGCATAAGAGGAAAAGGCACCGGCGCATGAAATGGCGGAATTAGTAGCGCATATAGTCGCCGCCGATCGGCGTGTCGGGCGCGGGGTGTACCGGTGCTTTCTTAGCGCGGTATTGTTTCTGATACGGCGTAAAACCGCAGACCTCGCCGCCGGTGTAGGAGGCCTGCGTCGAGCAACCGCAGAAGCAAAGGGTCGCGACCATCAAGACCACCAAAAGCAGAACCGTTTTCTTCGTCTTCATAATCCGTAAAAATTTAGGCGTAGAGGCATCGACGTGCCACACGCTCGTTCTCACAAACGGGCAAAGATAGTAAATTTTCTTATAAAATGCTATATTTGCGAAAGAATGAGCGGTTGGCCTATCGGTTGAGCGCCTGTTTGTCAAGCGTTGTTTGAGCGGTTTGTAATAAACCTGAGGCTGGCGGCGTCTAAAACTACAGGCGGCTTTTCGCGCGGTGGGGCGTGGCAGACCGTGAAAATAGACATAACAAACGGAAAAATAAACGAAACGATGGATATCTTACAGACCAAAGACGTGGTGAAGCGTTACGCCAACCATCTGGCCCTGGACCGCGTGTCGATTACGATACCGGAAGGGGCGGTTTACGGGCTTTTGGGGCCGAACGGCGCGGGTAAGACCACGCTGATTCGCATCATCAACCAGATTACGGGCCCCGACGAGGGCGAAGTATGGCTCAACGGCGAAAAACTGTCGCCCGAACATATCGCGCAAATCGGCTATCTGCCCGAAGAACGCGGCTTGTACAAGAAAATGAAGGTGGGCGACCAGGCCGTCTATCTGGCGCAACTCAAAGGGCTTTCCAAGGCCGAAGCCGTGCGGCGGCTCAAATACTGGTTCGAGAAATTCGACATCCTGTCGTGGTGGGACCGCAAGGTGGAGGAACTCTCCAAGGGGATGCAACAGAAAATCCAGTTTGTCGTGACGGTCTTGCACGAACCCAAATTGCTGATATTCGACGAGCCTTTCAGCGGCTTCGACCCGATTAACGCCCAACTGTTGCGCGACGAAATCCTGGGGCTGCGTGACCGGGGCGCCACCGTCATCTTCTCCACGCACAACATGGCGTCGGTGGAAGAGGTCTGCGACCGCATCGCGCTCATCAACCGCTCCCACAAGATATTGGAAGGCAAGGTGGATGAAATCCGCAACTCGTTCCATGCCAACTTATACGAGGTGGTTTTGGAAACGCAGGAAAAGGCCGGCGATTTTATCGGGCGCGGCATGGAAGTGCTGGACGTGCAGCCGCTGGAAAAGCCGGGCCGTCTGTCGCTGAAACTGAAGATGGCGCAGGGCCATGCAACCAACGAACTCTTGCAACACCTCATGGCGCACGGGCAGGTCTGCGCGTTCAAGGAAGTGCTGCCGAGCATGAACGACATTTTTATTCAAACCGTAAAACAAGCCAACGAAGATGAGCAGAAATAACACGTGGGTCATCCTGCAACGCGAATATTTGAACCGGGTTAAGAAAAAAAGCTTTCTAGTCATGACCATTCTGATGCCTTTGCTGTTCGTCGCGCTGATGTTCGCGCCGGCGCTGTTGAGCAATGTGGGCAAGCAGAGCAAGACCTATCTGGTGGTGGATGAGACCGGTGCCTATGCGGCCTCGTTCAACGATGCGGCTAAAGACCGCTATGTGTTTGTGGCCGATACGGCGGTCGCGTTCGATTCGCTGCGGGCGGAAGCCTGCAACGGGGTTATCTATATCGCGGCCTCCGGGTTGGACGGCAATAAACAGCGGGCGGATTTCTTCTATATGACGTCCGAACCGAGCATGGACCAACTCAGCGGCATTTCTTCCAAAATGACGTCCTCCCTGCGGCAGAAACTCATGCAGGAAGTGGGCGGCATGAGCCAGGAAGTCTATTCGCTGGTCAATGAAGCCGAGGTGGAAATCGGCGCCAAGAACATGGAGACGGGCGAACAGACCTATTCGGAGGTCAAGACGGTGCTCGGCTATCTGTTCGGCTTCCTGATTTACCTGTTTATCTTTATGTTCGGCGGCATGATTATGAGCGGCGTCATTGAGGAAAAGACCAACCGCATCGTGGAGGTGCTGATTTCGTCGGTAAGGCCGATGCAGTTGCTGACGGGCAAGATTGTCGGTATCTCGCTCGTGGGGTTGACCCAACTCCTGATATGGGGCGTGCTGACGTTCCTCCTCGTCTTTGTGGGCGGGCTGGCGTTCGGCGGCGGCCTCGACGCGGAGAGCCTGGCTTCGGCGCAACAGATGGCCTCCGCTGCCCCCATCGAGATGGATGCGATGGGCAAGGTCATGGATATGATTCATTCGGTGAACCTGAGCCGTCTGTTCGTGATATTCATCGCTTATTTCATTGGCGGCTACCTGCTCTATGCGGCCATGTTCGCGGCCGTGGGCGCGGCGGTGGAAAACGAGAACGATACGAACCAGTTTATGTTGCCGATTACGGTGCCTTTGATTCTGAGCATCATCGTTTCGGTCAATATCCTCAATGACCCGAACGGGCCCGTGGCGTTTTGGTTCTCGATGATTCCGTTCACGTCGCCGATTGCGATGATGATCCGCGTGCCGTTCGGCGTGCCGGGTTGGGAGTTGGCGCTGTCGTTGGGCCTGTTGGTCTTGGGCTGCATCGGCACCACGTATATGGCGGCCAAGATTTACCGTGTCGGCATCCTGATGTACGGCAAGAAGACGTCGTACAAGGAATTGTGGAAATGGTTGAGATATAAAGCGTAATATGGCGTCTAAAATATTGGTCGTTGACGACGAGGCGCTGATTCGGCAGAGTCTGCGCGATATTTTCGAGTATGAGGGCTATGAGGTGGCGGAAGCGGCCGATGGCCGTCAGGCCTTGGCCATGCTCGGCGCGGAGGCGTTCGCGGCCGTGTTCTGCGACATCAAGATGCCCGGGCTGGACGGCGTGGGGCTGTTGGAGAAGATGCCCGTCTTGGCGGCGGAAGCGGCTGAAAAGGGCACGCCCTGGACGCCGAGTCCGTTCATCATGATTTCGGGGCACGGCGACATCGAAACGGCCGTGGACTGCCTTAAAAAAGGCGCGTTCGACTACCTGCCCAAGCCCTTGGATTTGAACCGCGTGCTCGGGGCTTTGCGGCGCGCCATCGACAACGAACGGCTCACGCGCCATGCCGAGAACTGGAAACGGGCGGCCGTGCACAGCTTCGAGATGGTGGGGCGGAGCAAGGCCCTGACGGAAGTGCTGGCCATGGCCGACAAAGTGGCGGCTACGACGGCCAAAGTGTTGATAGAGGGCGAGAACGGCACTGGAAAGGAATTGTTGGCGCGCCGCATCCACGAGGGGAGCGGGCTGGCGTCGGGCCCTTGGGTCACGGTCAACTGCGCCGCCATACCGTCCGAACTCATTGAAAGCGAACTGTTCGGGCACGAAAAGGGTGCGTTCACGTCGGCGGTCAAACAGCGCAAGGGGCGGTTCGAGCAGGCCGACGGCGGCACGTTGTTTTTGGATGAAATCGGCGATATGAGCCTGGCGGCGCAGGCCAAGATGCTGCGTGTGTTGCAGGGCCGCCGCATCACGCGTGTGGGCGGCGAAAAGGAAATCGAAGTGCAGGTGCGCGTCGTGGCCGCCACCAACAAGCGTTTGGAGACGGAAATCGCCGAAGGCCGTTTCCGCGAAGACCTCTATCACCGGCTCAGCGTCGTCAAA
>CAMXAS010000150.1 GCA_947179195.1 uncultured Bacteroidales bacterium | reverse complement strand
CCGGAGCCCCGCCGGACGCCCCGCGAGAGCCACCCTTGGCCATCGCCGACGTATGGCCATTGGCGGAGAAACCGCCCGCCGTGGCGTTGTAACCGCCCGTGGCCGCAAAGCCGCCCGTCCCCGCCCCGGCCGCCGGCATAACTGCCGCGGCCGGCAGCCTGTCTTCCGACAGGCGCGCCGCCTCCCACCGCGGGTACGCCCACTTGACGCCCAACGTCAGCGCCATCAGGACGCACCAGACCGCAAAGCCCTGCGCGTCGCGCTTCGTCAGATAAAAATACCGCCGCAGCGGCGCCCACAGGGCCGTCAACAGCCCCAAACACCAACGCAGGCCCACGGCCCGCCCGTTTTCATCCATTTCTTCCATCTCTGAATTTCGTTTTAATAATATACGTATGAAGGCCAAAAACAGATGAAAAAAAGTCGGGTCGCCCTACGGAAACGCCATATTTGCCCCGAACGACGGGCCCATAAAACAAAAGCGGCCACCCCATTGGGGCGGCCGCTTTCCATAAAGCCGTCGGTTAATCCGACTTATTTAACCTTGATGTTCAGTTTTACCGGCTGAATCAGGTTCTTCGGCGCCAGGATTTCATCCAGCTGCGCTTTGGTCAGAATCTTCTTCTTGAGAACCAAATCCACCACGCTCAAGTTCTTGTCCTTGGCTTCCTTGGCGATTTCGGTCGAGTTGTCATAGCCGATGTACGGGTTCAAGGCCGTTACGATACCGATGCTGTTTTCCATCATCTCCTTGCAGTGCGCGGCGTTGGCCGTGATGCCGTCGATGCAGAGCGTGCGCAGCGTATCGAAGCCGTTCTTCAGCAATTCGATGGATTCGAATACGGAGTAGCACATAACCGGTTCCATAACGTTCAGTTCCAACTGAGCCGCGTCGGCCGCCAGCGTAACGGTCAGGTCGTTACCGATAACGCGGAAGCAAACCTGGTTCATCACTTCGGGGATAACCGGGTTGACCTTACCGGGCATAATCGAGGAACCCGGCTGACGTTCGGGCAGGTTGATCTCGTGCAAGCCGCAACGCGGGCCGGAAGCCATCAGACGCAAGTCGTTGCAGATCTTGCCGACGCGAACCGCCATACGTTTCAGGCAGGACGAATAGGTAACCACGCCGCCGTTGTCGGACGTAACGAATACCAAGTCGTCATCCAGCTTGATGTTTTCCTTCATCACGTTCTTCAAGGCTTCAACGCAGAGTTTGCTGTAGCCCGGCTGCGACGTGATACCGGTACCGATGGCCGTGGCGCCCATGTTGACGGTCAGGAATTCCTGAGCCGCGGCGTTGAGGCTTTTCAGTTCGCGTTTCAAGCCGGAGGCGAAGCCGTTGAACGTCTGACCCAACGTCATGGGCACGGCGTCCTGCAGCTGGGTACGACCCATCTTGACGACGTTCTTGAATTCCTTGGCTTTCTTATCCATCGACTTGATGAGCATATCCAAAGCCTTTACCAATTCCTTGTGGCTGAAATACAGACCGAAGTGCATGGCCGTCGGATAAGCGTCGTTCGTCGATTGGGCGCAGTTGATAACGTCGTGCGAATCGCAGTATTTGTATTCGCCGCGTTTGTGGCCCATGATTTCCAACGCACGGTTGGCGATTACCTCATTGGCGTTCATGTTCATCGTCGTACCGGCACCGCCCTGGATCATGTCGGTGATGAAGTGTTCGTGGTGTTTGCCGGCGATGATTTCCTTGCAGGCTTGAACCACGGCGTCTTTCTGCTTCGTGGTGACGAGACCCAGCTTGTGGTTGGCCAGGATGGCGCCCCATTTCGTATAGGCGAAGCCTACGATAAAGCTCGGGAAACGGTTCATCGGCACGTTGCTGATGTGGAAGTTGTTGATACCACGCAACGTCTGAACGCCGTACAAAGCGCTATTGGGCACCTGGATGTTGCCCAACAGGTCATGTTCGATACGGTAGCCCGCCTTAGCCTTGGGAGCCGCTTTGGCCTTAGGGGCCGCTTTCGTTTTAGCCGCGGCTTTCGGCGCGGTCTTCTTGGCGGCCGCCTTAGGAGCCGCTTTCTTGGCGGCCGGTTTCTTGGCAGCCGCTTTCTTGGTGGTTTTTGTAGCCATCTTTATTGTCTTTTACTTGTATGATTTTTATTTCCGTTAATTATATATACTTAGCACGTCTTGCCCGGATATACCTTCAAGGCGGCCGCCAGACAACGCATGGCGGCGTGCAGGTCGTCGGCCTTGAGCACGTAGCTGATACGCACCTCGTTCTTGCCCGAACCCGGCGTGGCGTAGAAGCCCGTGGCCGGCGCCAGCATGACGGTTTCGCCATTGTCGTTGAAGTCTTCCAGCAACCACTGGCAGAACTTGTCGGCGTCGTCAATCGGCAGACGCGCCACCGCGTAGAAAGCACCCTTCGGATTGGGGCAGAAGCAGCCCGGCATCTTGTTGATGGCCTCCACCACGATGTTGCGGCGGTTCGTATATTCGTTCAACACTTCGGCGAAATAGGAAGCCGGCGTATCCACGGCCGCTTCCGAGAAAATCTGACCGTAGGAGGGCGGCGACAGACGCGCCTGCGCGAACTTCATCGCGGCGGCATAGACGTCCTTGTTGTGCGTGATGAACGCCCCGATGCGGCAACCGCAAGCCGAGTAACGCTTGGATACCGAGTCGAGCAACACCACGTTGTCTTCGATGCCCTGCAGGTGCATCACCGAGAAATATTTCTCGCCGTCGTAGCAGAATTCGCGGTAAACCTCATCGGCAAACAGGAACAGGTCGTGTTTCTTGACGATTTTGGCCAAGGTTTCCAATTCGGCTTTCGAATACAGATAACCCGTCGGGTTATTTGGGTTACAAATCAAAATCGCCTTGGTCTTGGGCGTGATGATTTTTTCGAATTCCTCGATGGGCGGCAACGCGAAGCCGTCTTCAATCTTGGAGATAATCGGCTTGGTCACAACGCCGGCCGTCATCGCGAAACCGTTGTAGTTCGCGTAGAACGGTTCGGTCACGATGACTTCGTCACCGGGGTTCAGACACGTCATGAACGCGAACAGGATGCCTTCCGAACCGCCGTTGGTCACGAGGATTTCGTTTTCCGTCACGTGGATGTCGTTCTTGGCATAGTATTCGACGAGTTTCTTGCGCAACGAAAGGTTACCGGCCGAGTGGCTGTATTCCACGAGCGGCAACGTATTGTTGCGAACCGCGTCCAACGCCACCTTGGGAGAAGCGATATCGGGCTGGCCGATATTGAGGTGATAGACCTTGACGCCTCTTTTCTTGGCTGCGTCGGCAAACGGCACGAGCTTCCGGATAGGGGAAGCCGGCATTTTCTGAGCTTTTTCTGAAATGCTAGGCATGGTTGACAGTCGAAATATTAGTTTTCCTTCGGATTTACGTTACCGGCTATGCGCAATACCACCCGTTCGGGGTTGCCGTTCGTCGTTACGGTAATGGCTTTGTTGATGCCGCCCAGGCGGTTGGTGTCGTAGTGCACCTTGATCGTGCCGGTTTTGCCGGGCATAATCGGCTCGCGCGTCCACGACGGCGTCGTGCAGCCGCAGCTGGCGCGGACGTCGGAGAGCAACAGCGGTTCGGTGCCCACGTTCGAGAACGTGAATTCGCAGTCGCCGTTGGCGCCCTGTTCAATCTGGCCATAGTCGTAGGTCGTGTTGTCGAACTTGATGGAGGGGCCTTCCGTCTTCTCGGCTTCGAGCGACGTGGCTTGCGCCTTTACTTCCGCTACGGCGAACGACGCCATAACGGCAAGGCCTAACGCTAAAATTCTGATAGCTTTCATATCTTAAAAATTTTAAAGTTTTCCT
>CAMXAS010000149.1 GCA_947179195.1 uncultured Bacteroidales bacterium | reverse complement strand
CAAAACGCGGGCGTCTGTCAGGATGACATTTTTTTACGGGTGACCCGACGATTTGCCATTCCTTGTCATATTCGTATCTTTGTCATAAAATTTGCAAGCATGCCCCTCCCTCGCATTTTCCGCAGCCCCGTTTCCTTGTGGATTTTCTGGATACTTCTCAGTCTTTTCTACGGTTTAACCGTCATTGCCATAGAATTCGAGGGCATTCCGGTTTCCAATTTCAAGAGTTTCCTCATTACGGGTTTGAAATGGGGCGTCATCACCGGATTTACGGCGGCCCTGCTTTTTCTGCTGTCCGCCAACCGTTACGTTTTTGCCATTACCTATCCCGTTTTAATCGGCATCAGCGCCATTCTGTGTTTTTACAAATTGAGCATCGGGGTTTCTTTCACGCCGGCCAGTCTTGAAATGGCCCTGAATACAGACGCGGCCATGTGGTTCAGCGTCATCACGCCCCTCTTAATCCTGACATTCATCGCGGCCATGGCTATAGCCATTTGGACGGTTCACTTCCGCTGGCACCACGTACGCACCGGACGTTATACCGTTTGGGCGGGACTGATGGCTGCCGCCATCATCATCCTATTACCGATGTTCAACCGACGTTTCCACGAGACCATTTTCAACCGGTTACCCTATGCCCTCTTTTTCACAACCCGGGAATATCTGAACCATCGGGAAACGATTGCCGAACAGCGGCCGGCCTTTGATGCCGTTTCCTGCCAAGCCTCCGCCACACCGCCCGACCTGTTTTTCGTCTTAGGCGAATCGCTGCGCGCCGACCATCTGCCACAGAACGGCTACCCGCGCAATACCTTACCGCATCTAAGCCAAGACTCCGCCCTGCTTTCTTTTCCGAATATCTATACGGAACATACCCATACCGGCATCAGCGTGCCCCATATCCTGACCCGCGCTGATTCCACCAACCGACGCCCCTCTTATCAGGAACCGTCTTTCGTCCATTTGTTTCAAAAGGCCGGTTATGCGACCGCCTGGTTTGCCAATCAAGATATAAGCGAGTCCTATACCTATTTCGCCCACGAATGCGATACCCTTATTTATTGTACCCTCCATTCGCTTTATTTTTATAAAAAATGGCTTGACCGCGATATGTTGCCGCACCTGTCCGCTTGGCTTGGGCAGACCGATACGGATGCGCCAAAACTGGCCATCCTGCATACCATCGGTTCACACTGGTGGTATAAATCCCACTACCCCGACTCCCTGGCGATTTTTCTGCCCGATATACACAATAAAGATGCCGTGGCCCTGAGCCATGAACAAATCGTCAATGCTTACGACAACACCATCGTAGCCACGGACGATTTTTTGCACCGGCTGTTCGACTTGGTGAAAGACCGGAACGCCATCGTGGTATATATTTCAGACCACGGTGAGCCCTTGGGGGAAGACGGCCTATACCATGTTCACGGCAACAACAGCGCGCCCTTACACAGGCCGGCCTGTATGATATGGTACAGCCCGCGTTATGCGGCGACGTTCCCCAATAAAGTATCCAATCTGAAAGCCAACCGTTTGAATCCCGCCCGCACCGATGCCATCTTTCATACGGTACTCGATTTAGGCGACTTGGCCACGCCGGTCATCAAGCCCGAAATGAGTTTGGGGTACCGGATTCCGTAACGACGGCCGTCTGCGGTGCGGACAGTTCCTGCGGGTTCAGTTCGGAGCCATTCTTGCTGTGCGGAATCAGGAAGACCGCCCAGACCACGACGGTCACCGCCACCGTCACCCAACGGCGGGCGGCGAAGCGCTGTCCGAACACCTCGAAGCCCCAGGCCACCATCAGGGCCAACAGCATGAGCAGCGTCTTGTTGTCGGTCAGATCCGTCCCCATCGGGAAGCCCGTCCAGTAAGGGCCGAACGCATAGTGCTGCACGAGCGGGCCGAAGACGAAGCCGCCCAACAGCAGCGAAGCCAAGCCCATATACAGGTATTTCTTATAGGTAGCGAGCCGGCAGAGCGCGAAGCCGCCCGCCACCGTGATGAACAGCATGGACAGGAACATGAACAGGATGTGCGGGATAAGACAGGCCGCCGGCACGTTCCCCTTGAAACGGAGCACGACCGGTTCGGCAGAAGGATAGACCGCCCCTTCGGCCTCCACGTAATACTGCCATTTCCCGGCGGCCGGCAGGGCCGGAAGCCAGGCCTCCCACTCGCCCGCGCCCGTGACGCGCATCTCGCGGGCCATATAGGCCTCGCCCGCCACTTCCGGATAGTGCTTGTAATACAGCCTGGCGGCCTCCGTGACCGCCGGGGCCTTGCTCGCCCCGCTGTAGAGCGTCGCGTCGCGCAGGGGCACGGTCACGCGCACGGCTTCCGGCCCGCCGCTGCGCGGCAAACGGAACGTGTTCCGCTCTCCGGCCGCCGTCACCACCGTCTGCCTGAGCGGGTGCGTCGGCCCCGTCATCCGTTGATACACGCTGCTGCCCAACGTCAGCAACACCGCCACTATCCAAATCAAAGTCCTTTTCATATCGTGATTGATTTCAAATTACAACTGTATGCGCAGCGTCTTGCGCTCGGCACGGCCTTCCGCTACCCCGCATTCGGCTTCCAGTTCCACGGTTTCACCGGCCTGCAGCGTGCCCAGCACCTGCATATATTCCTCTATCGTATGCAAGGGCACGCCATTGAGCCGCAACAGGCGGTCGCCCGTGCGCAAGCCCGCCTTGTATGCCGGCTTGCCCTCCACGACGAGCATCGCCTTCAGCCCCTCGCGCCCGTCGGCCGTCGCGTTGATGTCGGGCATCAACCCCAACGTCACCTTGAATTTGCCTTTGGTCATCGTCGGCGCCGCGCTGCCCGTAGAGGTGAAATGCCAAGCGCCCTCGACGCGGGAAGCGGCCTTCACCGTATTGCGGAGCACGTGCAACAGACGCGCCATGCCTTCATAGCACAGCGTTTCGGGCCTGTCGTCCGGCGTGTGGTAGCGCTGTGTCGGCGGCGTGGCGAAGAAAAACACCGGGATTTCGCGCGCATAGAAGGCCGCATGGTCCGAAGGCCCATGGCCGCCGGCGGTGGTATTGACCCGCAGCCCGCTACCCTCGCCCACGTGTTCCAACACGCCGGCGGCCTCCCGCGCCGTGCCGGCCCCCGACACCGTAAAGACGGTATCGCACAATCCGCCCAGCATATCCATATTGACCATCAAGTCTATCCGCTCCTGCGGCACGGGCAGGTGTTCGACGAAATAGGTGGAGCCGCACAGCCCGATTTCCTCGCCGCTGAACGCCACGAAAACCAGCGTGCGTTCCACGGGATGCGCCGCGAAATAGTCGGCCAGTTCCAAGAGCGCGGCCACGCCGCTCGCGTTGTCGTCCGCCCCGTAATGCACGGCAGGCGGATCCGGGCGCAACGAACCGGCCTTGTCGCCCATACCCAAATGGTCGAAATGCGCGCCCAGCACGATGTAACGGTGCTGCAAGGCGGCATCGGTGCCCGGCACCAAGCCCACGACGTTGCGCGTCGAGAGACTGTCGCCCCACGAAGCCCGCATCCGGTACGGTTGCCAATACACCTGTTGCGGCGGCATCCCCGCCCGATACGTTTGGCCGTTCTCCAAGGCCATGAGCCCCGCTTCGGCGAAGCGGCCCGCGATGTAGTCGGCCGTCAGGCTGTCGCACGCCGAGCCCGTGAGCCGGCCCGCCATGCGTTCCGACGCGATATAGTCCACGGCCTGCCGCAACCGCAGCGTGTCAGCCGGTTGCCAATCCGACGCCGGAGCCGCCCAGGCCGCGCCGCCCGTCAGCAACGCCGCGCCCACGGCCATCCGTTCCAACCATGCCGT
>CAMXAS010000148.1 GCA_947179195.1 uncultured Bacteroidales bacterium | reverse complement strand
CCCCCTTAGGAGGGGTTAGATCCAGCCAGACAGCAATTTTTGTTTTATCGACATATTTCAATTTGTTCCGTCCAAAATCTTGTTCCCGCACAGCCATATCAAATATCAACTGCCCGATATCCTTTCCGTGGATACTCACCAGTTCGTTGACTTCCAGCTTCTGCCCTTGCCTTTCCAACTTGATAGCCGCCGTAATCTTACGTCCGTCAGAAACTTCGAGATTTGTTATCACTATCAATGATTTAGCCTTGCTACCCCACTCATAAACCATCAACGGCGTTTGTATGGCAAGTGGAAGATTCTGCAAATCAGCCGCACTTAAACCATGTTTTTTCATGTGGGAACGCAAAACCGCTTCCCGGATATATAATTCCGATTCCCTAAGCCCGGTAGATAACAGGATGGGACCCGGGTGCCCCAACGATATAACTCCCGTATGCAGCCCGTTTTCTACGTCCATGATTTTCTTGTTAAACCGCTCGTTTACACGATATAACGGCTCCATCTCCCGGTTCGGTGCGCTTACCATCATTCAATGCGTTTAAGTTGAACGACAAAGGTAGGGGAATGCCTCACCCCCGGCAAGGAAACTTTCTTAAAAAACTTCAAGAAGTTCGGCGGCGCCTCGGCATAACCCAAGTAAACTTGGCTTCTGCACTCGGCAAGCGGGCGCACGCTGCGTAGCCGCGGATAGTGCGGGGCACTCCCGTCCGACCCAACGGGCCGATAGGTATTTTATTTATTTTCTAAGACAATTTTCTGCATAATAAAACGCATTTATTATGATTTAATTTTTTTGAGTTTTTCAGCACAATTTTCGACCCCCATTTTCCCCCCTAATTTTTTTTTGAGAGACCCGCCGGACAGACAGGCAGACAGGTAGGCGAAACGAGCGCAGGCGGGCATAGTTACCCCTTCAGGCACCCCTCATCGGAGAAACTGAAATAAGCCTCGTCGCTGACGCCCACAATAAGGTGGTCAAGGATGTCGATATCCAGCAACTTGGCGCCGGCCACCATCTGCCGCGTGATATTCATGTCGGCCATGCTGGGCTTGAGCTGCCCGGACGGGTGGTTGTGACACACCACCAGGGCCGAAGCCTGTTCGTCGATGGCGATTTTAAAGATTTTCTTGGGATCGACCAAAATCTTGTCGCGGCCGCCCTCGCTAATCATCACCTTGCGTATCAGGTGATTGCTGCGCGTCAGGAACAGCACCTCGAACATCTCGTAGGGCCGCCGCACCAAGTCGGTGCGCACGAGCAGAAAGGCGTCGCGGCTGGTCACGATTTTGGGACGGACGGGCAACGGCCTCTCCTGCATCCGCCGGCCCAACTCCAAGGCGGCCAATATGCTGGCGGCCTTGGCCTCGCCGATACCCTTGAAGCGTCCGCACAACTCCTTGGCCGAACGGTCGGCCATCAGGTGCAGGTTGCCGCCGAAGGCCGCCAGCATCTGACGCGAGAGTTCCACGGCCGACATACGGGCCGAGCCGGAGCCGATAAGGATGGCCAGTAGCTCGGAGTCGGTCAGCACGCCGGGGTGACCGGTCAGCATCTTCTCACGCGGGCGGTCGCCCGTGGCCCAACGCCGGATAGAGCAGTGCGCCGCCACCTGACGCCCGGCTTCCGCGGCCTCCGAGGGTGCCGGGGCCGTCCGCGCCGTTTCAAACAGGCTCAACATCTCCGTCATCACACCATCCTCCTCGTTAAACGATCTACAAACTTATTGCCCTTGAAAAACTCCCTGGCGATGACGCGCAGCACCGTATAGAGCGGAATGGCCACAATCATGCCGCCGGGCCCCGTCAGCGTGCCCGCGATGATGATGACGAAGAAAATCTCCAACGGATGCGACTTGACGCTGTTGGCGTAAATGAGCGGCTGCAACACGAAGTTGTCAATCAGGTTGGCCCCCACGAATACGGAAAGCACCTTGACGATGACCCAGACCAAATCCATCGTGAAGCCCACCTCCAAATCGTTGATGACGGCGAAGACCGTGGCCAGCGCCGCCCCGATGACGGGCCCCAGATACGGGATGATGTTCAGCACGCCGCCGATGCAGCCGTAGAGCACGGCATGGTCGATGCCCAGCGCCCACAGGCCGAGCGAGAGGAACAGCATCATGCAGACGACCTCGAGGCTGAGGCCGACGAAATAGCGCGTGAGCAGTTTTTCGGAGGAGTGCAGCACGTTTTCGGCGCGGTCCGTATAGCGGTCGGGGATGAACAGGAACAGCATGTTCTTGAACAACTTTTCATCTTTAAGGAAGAAAAAGGCGATGAACACGACGCAGAACAGCCCCATGCCGAAGGACGTCAGGAAGCCGGCCGTATTGGCGATGATGTCTTTGAGGCTGATCATCTGCACCAACTGCTGGACGCCCGCCAGGATGTAAGCCTTGACCTCCGTTTCGGAGATATGGATGCCCTTGTCGGAGAGCCAGGCCGTCAGCTGACGGAAGCCCGTGGAGGTGTCGCTCGTCAGCTGGCCGTAGTCCATCATGACCAAGGCCTGACCCTGCTGGAGGAACATCGGGAACACGAGCCAGCCCACGCCCACGACGAACGTGAGGATGACCGCCAGCGCGATGACGGCGCCCAACGCGAACGGCACCTTGAAGCGCCGGTTGAGCCATTGCACGAGCGGCCTGCCGAGCATGGAGATGACGAAAGCCACGATAGTATATATCAAAAGACTCGACAGATAGTGGAACACGAAGCCCAAGACCGCGATGGCCACGACAAGGCCTATCAGCGTCTTTTTATTGAACTGCATAATCATGATTACTTCCTCCCTTCTTGCTTGTTCTGCAACAGGCCGGGTTCTTCCACCTCATCGCCGTGCAGGATGTTGAGATAATTCTTATAACGGACGGGGGCCACCTCCCCTTGCGCCACGGCCTCTTTGACCGCGCAGCCGGGCTCGTGCTCGTGCGTGCAGTTGTTGAAGCGGCAACGGTCCGACAATGCGCGCATTTCGGGGAAGTAGCGCGAGACCTCTTCGGTGTTCAGGTTCACCATGCCCAACTCCTTGATGCCCGGCGTATCGACAAGGAACGCGCCGAACGAAAGCCGATACATCCGCGCGAACGTGGTGGTGTGCATCCCCTTGAGGTGGGCGTCCGAAATGCGGCCCTCGCGCAGGTTGAGCCCCGGCTCCACCGCATTGGCCAAGGCCGATTTGCCCACGCCCGAATTGCCCGAAAACAGGCACACACGGCCCTGCATGGCCGCTTTAAGCGCCTCTATGCCCTCGCCCGTAGCCGCCGACGTAACAAAACACGGGTAGCCGATTTTTTCATAGACGGCGATACGTTCGGCCAAATCGGCCTTGGCCGCCGCATCGTACAAATCCACCTTATTGAATATAAGGGCGCACGGTAGGTGATAGGCCTCGCAGGCCACCGTGAACCGGTCGATGAAGCCGGGCGGCGTGTAGGGCTCGCGCAGGCTCACGACGCAGAACGCGCGGTCGATGTTGGACGCGATGATGTGCGTGCGCTTGGACAGGTTGACCGACTTGCGTATCAACACGTTCTTGCGTTCCTCCACGGCCGTTATCCAGCCCGCCTGCCGCTCGGCGTCCCACTCGAAACGCACGTGGTCGCCCACGGCCACGGGGTTCGTGGTCTTGACGCCCTTGAGCCGGAAATTCCCCTTGACCTGGCAGATATATACCTCCTGCGCGGCGGTCGCCGCCTCCGCGCCGCCCGCCGCTTCCGCCAAAGGCTCTTTCCAAACCTCATAACGGTTGCCCGTACTGCTTACGATTAGACCTTGCATAGTTGAAATTCATTGTTTCGACACGGCAAAGGACGGAA
>CAMXAS010000147.1 GCA_947179195.1 uncultured Bacteroidales bacterium | reverse complement strand
GGCGCGGGCGCCGTGGGCGGGATGCTCGTCGGCATGATCTGTCAGATTTTCGTCGTGCCGGTCTTGTTCGCCGTATTCGAGAGACTGCAGGAGCGGTTCAAGCCGCTGCCGCCGGCCAAACCCGACGCGCCGGTCATCCCGGTCTATAAATCGGAACAAGAAACGGCGCAGCAGTACTATCTGTAAAACCGCCTGAACCGACCGCATAAAAAAAGCGGCGCCCGCTTCCCGCGAACGCCGCTTCCATACCGCAAACCTAACGTCAACCGGCGGCTGCCGCCCGTTTTTCCTGACGTTTCCGTTCGTTTTCGTCCAGAATGATTTTGCGCAGACGCAGGCTTTGGGGCGTCACTTCCAGATATTCGTCGGGGCCTATATATTCCATATATTCCTCCAACGACATCTTGCGCGGCGGCACAAGCCGTACGGCGTCGTCGGCGCCGGAAGCCCGCATATTGGTCAGTTTCTTGCTCTTGCAGACATTTATCACGAGGTCGTCCTGACGGATATGCTCGCCGATGACCTGCCCCGCATACACTTCCTCGTTCGCATCGATGAAGAACGTACCGCGGTCCTGCAACTTGTCAATCGCATACGGGAACGCGTTGCCGGTTTCCATCGCCACGAGCGCGCCCGCATTGCGCAAGCCCATCTCGCCCTTCCACGGCTCGAAGCCTTTGAGGCGGTGCGCCATGACGGCCTCGCCTTCGGTGGCGGTCAGCACGTTGTTGCGCAAGCCGATTAAACCGCGCGACGGAATCGTGAATTCCAAATGCGCCCGGTCGGCCCGCGTCTCGATGCTGACGATTTCGCCCTTGCGTTGCGTCACCAGTTCGATGACCTTGCCCGAGAAGTTCTCCGGCACCACCACCGTCAGTTCCTCCACCGGCTCGCACTGCTTGCCGTCGATTTCCTTCAAGATGACCTTGGGCTGGCCCACCTGCAGTTCATAGCCCTCGCGCCGCATCGTCTCGATGAGCACCGAAAGATGCAGGATGCCGCGCCCATATACGAGCAGGGCGTCGGGCGAAGCGGTCTCTTCCACGCGCAAGGCCAAATTCTTTTCCAACTCCTTGAACAGACGGTCGCGCAGGTGGCGCGAGGTCACGAACTTGCCTTCCCGTCCGAAGAAGGGCGAGTTGTTAATCGTAAACAACATGCTCATCGTCGGTTCGTCCACGGCAATCGGCGCCAAGGCTTCGGGCGCGTCGAAATCGGCCACGGTATCGCCGATGTCGAAATTATCCAGGCCCATGATGGCGCAGATTTCGCCGGCTTCCACGGGCGCTTTGACTTTTTCCTTGCCCAAACCCTCGAACACATAGAGTTCCTTGATTTTCTCCTTTTGGGTCGTGCCGTCGCGCTTGATAAGCGTGACGTTCTGCCCCGCCTGCAACGTGCCGCGGTGCAGACGCCCTACGGCGATACGGCCGATATAGGACGAATAATCCAAGGACGTAATCATGAGCTGCGTATTGCCCACCGGCGGTTTGGGCGCCGGAATATGCTTGACGATTAAATCGAGCAGATACGTGATGTCTTGCGTCGGCGTCTTCCAGTCCGGCCCCATCCAACCTTGTTTGGACGAGCCGAAAGCCGTCGGGAAATCCAATTGGTCTTCGTCCGCCCCCAGCGTAAACATGAGGTCGAACACCTTTTCCTGCGTCAGTTCGGGTTCGCAGTTGGGCTTATCCACCTTGTTGATAACCACAATCGGTTTGAGGTGCAAGTCCAAGGCTTTCTGCAACACGAAGCGCGTCTGCGGCATCGGGCCTTCGAACGCATCCACGACGAGCAGCACGCCGTCGGCCATATTGAGCACGCGTTCCACCTCGCCGCCGAAGTCGGCGTGACCCGGCGTGTCGATAATATTGATTTTGACGTCTTTGTAACGGACTGAAACGTTTTTGGCCAGAATCGTGATACCGCGTTCGCGTTCCAAATCGTTGTTGTCCAGAATCAAATCCTGCTTTTCCTGATTGTCCCTAAACAGATTGGCCTGATACAGCATACGGTCCACCAAGGTCGTCTTGCCGTGGTCAACGTGCGCTATAATGGCGATGTTCCTAATCTCAGACATATATACTTATAAGGCTTATTTGCTGTAATCGTAAAATCCGCGTCCGGTTTTACGGCCCAAAAGACCGGCCCGTACCATTTTACGCAACAGCGGATGCGGACGGTATTTGTCCTCGCCGAACTCGGCGTGCAACACTTCCATAATGGCCAGGCAAACGTCAAGCCCGATCAGGTCGCCCAAGGCCAACGGGCCCATCGGATGGTTGGCGCCCATCTGCATGGCCGCGTCGATTTCATCGCGCGAAGCCACACCGTCGGCCAAAATGCCGATACCTTCGTTGACGAGCGGAATCAAGATACGGTTGACGACGAAACCCGGCGCTTCGTTGACCGAAACCGGCGTCTTGCCCATCTGCTTGGCCAGTTCCGTCACCGTGTCGTGTACGTTCTGCGCCGTCAACTGCCCTTTGATGATTTCCACAAGCTTCATCATCGGCACGGGGTTGAAGAAGTGCATCCCGATAACCCGCTGCGGATGCGCCACCGACGCGGCCAGTTCGGTAATGGAGAGCGAGGACGTATTGGACGCCAGTATCGCGTCTTCCTTGCAGAAACCGGCCAATTCGGCGAAAATGGTCTTCTTCACGGCCATGTCTTCCGAAATGGCTTCGATGAACAAATCGGCGTCGCGCACGTCGTCGTAAGCCAACACCGGCTTGATATGGCCCAAAATCTCGTTTTTCTTCGCCTCTTCCATCTTGCCTTTTTCAACGAGTTTGGACAAGGATTTCTCTACAATCTTGACGGCTTTGTCGAGAGAGGCCTGCGAACGGCCTTTCATATACACATCCATACCGGACTGCGCCATGGCCTGTACGATGCCATGTCCCATCGTGCCGGTTCCTACCACACAGATTTTCATATTGCGTTATTTTTAATGGTTATTTTCTCCGTTTATTTTTCGCGTGACCAGACGTTTGTGTGACGGCTAACGCCCGTTGAACGCCGCCGGCCGCTTGTCCAAAAACGCCCGCATCCCTTCCTTTTGGTCCTCCGTCGCGAAGCAGAGGCCGAACAAATTGGCCTCCAGCGCGATGCCGCTGTCCATATCCACATCGTAACCCTTCTGTATCGCTTCCTTGGCGTAGCGGACGGCGACCGGCGCCTTGGCCGCGATTTTCTCCGCCATGGCCACGGCCGTTTCCAACAAGGCTTCGGGTTCGCAAACGGCGTTGACGAGCCCGCAGGCCAGCGCATCGGCGGCCGTCACCGGGTCGCCCGTCAAAATCATTTCCTTGGCCTTGCCCAAGCCGACGAGACGGCTCAGACGCTGCGTGCCCGAAAAACCGGGCGTGATGCCCAAGCCCACTTCCGGTTGCCCGAACTTGGCCTTGGACGAGGCGATGCGGATGTCACAGGCCATGGCCAACTCGCAACCGCCCCCGAGCGCGAAGCCGTTGACGGCCGCAATCACGGGCTTGTTGAGCAATTCGATACGGCGGAACACTTCGCTGCCCATCTCGCCGAAAGCCTTGCCGGCCGCGGCGTCCATACCCGCCATCTCGGCGATGTCGGCACCGGCCACGAACGATTTCCCCTCGCCCGTGAGCACGATGACACGGGTTTCGGCTTCGCAGGCCGCTTCGGTAAAAGCGGCGTCCAGTTCGGAAAGCAATTCGCCGTTCAAGGCGTTGAGGGCCTCGGGCCGGTGAATCGTGATAATCTGCACCGCGCCGCGATGTTCGATGAGCAAATATTGGTAAGCCATAGTCGTATTATATTTTAATTAAGCCGCATCCTATCTTGCAACATAAGGTGCAAATATACGACTTTATC
>CAMXAS010000146.1 GCA_947179195.1 uncultured Bacteroidales bacterium | reverse complement strand
AATGGAAGTCGGGTATCGGGTTGGCCTCGTGCAAATCGACGACCGAATTGCCGAAACGAATCGTATAGGTGTAATCGGGGCGCAACGTGTCTTCGATTTCCACCCTGAGTTTTTTCAGGTTGCTGCTGTAGGTCACCTGATTCAGCACCGGCGAAGCGTAAATCTTGTCCTGTTCGCGCAGTTCGATGAATTCGTCGAATTCCATCGTCACGGTCTTGTTTTGAAAATCGACCGTGCCTTGGGGCGGTTCCGCCTCCAACAGCATCGGCGGCGTCATATCCTTGGGCCCACCGCCCGGCGCGCCACCGGGGTTGGCACAGGAAGTCAAGGCCACCAAGGCGGCCAAGACGGTCAGGGTCATCGGTATCGGGAAACGGTATTTCATGCGTCGCGGCCGTTTTTTAACGCGCAAACCTCCATGCGCTCGTGGGCGCAGTCGAAATGCAATGCAAAGGTATGCGCTTTATATATAAGGAACAAGTCTTGGTTGTAATCGGGGTCGGTATTTTTGAAATGGCGCGGACACTGCTTGAGCTCGTAGCGGATGCAATAGCGGCACTGCATGAGCCACTGCCCCGGCTGACGTTCGCGCGTAATCCGCGTTACACCGCGCCGCCGGTAGAACCGTTCGGCCCATTCGTTGGCCACGTTGGCCCGGTAGTCCAGTTGCGTCTGCACGCGCCCGTTTTCGTCGGTGGGCGGCTGTGTATAGGCCGGCGGCGCGGACACGGGCGTTACCGCGGCATGGGCGGCCACGCGCTTTTCGTACAAGACTGTCAGCAATTCCCGCCGCCGCGCGTTGAGTTCGGCTATCGGGATGAACGGCGGCGTGCCCGCATCGAAATCCGTCCATTCAAACGGCAAGTCGCCGGTTTTAAGCATCTGTTTCAATAGGTTGTCGCGCATACGGGCTTCGTTTTCCGCCGCCGCATACTCGGCCGGCCATTCCAGACGCACGCCGATGCCTTCTTCGTCTTGCGCCCAAAGGGCGGCCCGCCCCTGTCCGTAGGTAAACCCGCCCCGGATGGCCACGCGGCGGCTGGCCGCGCGCTCCGAACGCAACAGTTTTTCAAACGCGAGGTCTTGGTTACGGAACACCTGCGCCCCCGGGAACAAGGCCACGTCCTTGGCCGTCTGAATCCGCACGCGGTTGGATTGCTCCGCTTGGACTTCGTTGAGCCCGAAGCCGACCAACTGCCGCTCGGCATCGAAAAAGCAGAGGCCGTCGCCGCTGCGCAGCGGCTTGGCTGTTTCCAACAGCCAACGGCGGCCGCTTCCCGACAGCACGCGCCCGATGGGCTCGCCCATGGCCTTGGGCGTATAAAGCGAAGCCTTTTCGCCCGTCGCGGCCGGGTCGATGAAATGCGTGCTGTAGGGCCTATGAAACCCTTTTTCCAAGTCCGGCTCGAAGCCCAAGTGGATGCGCCCCACCGAGGCCCGCCGGTAAGCGGCCGCCCCGGCCTCCGCCATCACGCGGTCCAGCACGCGCCGGTAATGGGCCGTCACATTCCGCACATAGCAGATGTCTTTGAGCCGCCCTTCTATCTTAAACGAACGGATGCCGCGCGCCGCCATATCGGCCACATAAGCGTCCAAGGCCAAATCCTTGAGCGACAGCAGGTGCAAGCCCGTCTTCAACCGCTTGCCCGACGCATTGACCAAATCGTAGGCCAGGCGGCAGGCCTGCGCGCACTCGCCCCGGTTGCCGCTCCGTCCGAACAGGTATTCGCTCATATAGCACTGCCCGCTGTAGCTTACGCAGAGCGCACCGTGCACGAAGGCTTCCAGTTCCACGGGTACGGCGGCATGAATCGCGCCGATTTCATCCAAGTTGAGTTCCCGCGCCAATATCAACCGGCTTGCGCCCGCCTCGGCCAACATACGCGCCTTTTCCGGCGTGCGGATGTCGCACTGCGTGCTGGCGTGCCAAACCGCCGGCGGCCGGTTGTCGGCCGTCAGCCAAGCCATATCCTGTATGATGAAAGCATCGACGCCGGCCTCATGGCACTGCCATGCGATACGGCAGGCTTCCGGCCATTCGGCATCCGAAAGCACGGTATTGAGCGTCACATAGACTTTCGCCCCATAGAAATGGGCGTAACGCACGGTTTCGGCGATATCGGAAACAGAATTCCCCGCCTTGACACGTGCGCCAAAGCGGGGAGCTCCTATATAAACGGCATCGGCACCGCAGTCGATGGCGGCCTTCGCCACGGACTTGTCTGCCGCCGGTGCCAGCAATTCCAAAGATTCGGACACAGGCTGCGTTTGAATTAACGGCTGCTGAGCGAACCGCCGTTGGCATCACCCACGCGCGTCATCGCCACGCGGAAACCAATCCAGTCGGCACTCAAATCCTGTTCCAAGTAGCGGCGCGTACCCGGCGAGAGGTAATAGGCGCGGTCTCTCCACGAGCCACCCTTTACGACGCGGGAACGGTCGGTAATCAAAGAGTTCTTGCCGTATTCGTACATCAAGGACGTCGTGGAGGTCGTTTCCCCTTCCGGTTTCGCCAACCAGTCGTCCACGAGGTCGGATTCCAAGTCGCCATCTACATAGTTGCGGTTGTCGGCCTGGTTGAAGTTGCGGCGGTTGGCCAATTCCTCGTCCGTAAATTCGCGGTAGCGGATGCGGCCCAAGCTGTCGCGTTCGGCAATCTGGCCTTCCTCATCCAATACCACGGTCTTATAGACGTTGCCACGGTAAGGATTCACTTCATCGGCATCTTCCAACGTCAGCGGACGGTAAACGTCCATACACCATTCGGCTACGTTGCCGGCCATGTTGTAAAGACCGAAATCGTTGGGGAAATAGGAATAAACCTTGGCCGTGTATTCGGCACCGTCGTTCAACGAACCGGCCACACCCATGGCGTCGCCCGCACCACGCGTGAAGTTAGCCATCATCTGACCGCGGTACGGATTTTCGGCGGCACGGACGCCCGCGCCGTTCCACGGATATATCTTACGTTCCAAAATGCGTTCCTGCGCGCTGTTGCCTTTCAAGGCCAAAGCCGCATATTCCCATTCGGCTTCGGTCGGCAGACGCAGTTTCTCGATGAACATACCGTCGGCCTTACGCACGGCACGCGTCTTCTGCGGGGCATTGGGGTTCAAATCCTGCAAGCCCTTGTTGACGATACCGACATACTGACCGGCCAGATAAGCCTCGGTATTGAAGTTGTTGTCGCTCGTCTGCGCCAATTCCAACTTGATGATGTGCGCGTCGATGAGGATTTTCTCGTTGATACGGTCGGTACGCCAGGAGCAGAAATCGTTGGCCTGTTCCCACGTAACGCCCACCACCGGATAATCGGCATAGGCCGGATGCACGAAATAGTTTTCGGTCATCCCGTCGCGAAAACCGCCGATGGAGTTCCACGACAAGACGTCGGGACGCGCCTGGTTCACAACCTCGGGATAATCCTGACCGTAAATCCGTTCGAGCCAGTAGAGGTATTCGTTATAGTCCTTGTTCGACGTTTCCACCTCGTCCATATAAAACGAGCTGACCGTAACCGGACGCGGACGGTTGTTGTGCTCGTACATGATATCTTCCTGCGTGTTGCCCATCATGAACCGACCGCCTTCAACGAATACCATGCGAAGGGGCACCGGCTGGTGATAGTTGTTCACGACTTGATAACCGCCCCACTTGGGATCGTTGATAGCCCAACCCGTGGATTGCGATTGTTGGCTCGAGTTACTGCAGGAAACCAAAAGGCCGGCAAGCAAGATACCGCTTACCGCCCAACCCATTTTCTTGGCCGTTTTTCTTATCATCGTTCGCCTTTATTTTCTTTCTTAACATACCGCCGCGATAAACGCAAGCGTGCAAATATACAATATTTTCACTTAATTAGAAAGCGGGACACGG
>CAMXAS010000145.1 GCA_947179195.1 uncultured Bacteroidales bacterium | reverse complement strand
GTCCGCCTTTGTCGTACATATAATCCCAAATACCCTTGTCTTCCGGCAGGGCGGTGGTATCCGTGTTCTGCAACGCTATCGTCAACGTGTCGCCGAAACGCTGGCAGGTTTCATGGCGCGACGTCAACCAAACGTAATTCATCGTGATTTCCGACACCTCTTTGGTCATCGTCCACAGGCTATCGCCGGTATTGAGGCCGCTGCCCGCCGCGTACGCCTTGAATTCCTTTACAGAATCGTCCGGCTGCGTCAGACTCCACGCGTAATGGAACCGCCAGCCGTTGGCCCCGGCCGCCGCCTTGTCGGCGGGCGCGGCTTCCATCACGAAGGGCTCGCGGAGGCACAGCGAATCCAAAACCGTATCCGTACTTATAATATGCAATGCATCGTAAACGAAAGGTTCGAAATCCGTCTGCGCCAATACCGGCATACCCGGCCGCCTGAAGACGGAAACGATTTCGAGTTCGTCGTTCTGCGGACGCACACCGCAACTGTTGTAGGCTTCAAGGTATATCGTCCCGCTATTGTAGGCGAACGTATCGGCGAAATGGATTTTATAGTGTCCGTCTTCGGTCAGGCGGCCGGCCTCACGGTCAGCCACGGAGTCCGCCACCCGCACCGTATCCATCCGCGGATTGCCGCCCCACGGATAATGGAACACATAATGCGTGGCGTGTTGCACCGTATCGAACGTGAAATCGACGGCCTCGTATTCGCAGAGGTTGGCATCGGGGCGGTCGGCCACAATCTTGCCGGAAGCGATGACCTTGGGAATCGGGCGGATGGTGTCTTGCTTGAAAGAGGACGTGTCGCAATGCGAAACCATGGCGGCGCGCAACAGAATCGGCTCGCGGCCCACCACCATCTTAATCGTATCGTGGTAGGGCGCCTTGCTCAGGATTTCCCAGCCGCTGGCCGCCAAAAACGCCCAGTCCGGACCGGGTTCGACCGTTTCGTCGCCGTCATCGTCCCCTTCGTCATCGCCGTCATCGCCGCCGTCACCCGGCCCGGGGGCCACCGGCTCCTCGCTGTCCCCTTCGGCCAAGGTCGCGATGCCGGCCGCCGCGGTCGGGTCATAATACAAGGCCCTGATGTCGAAAGCCGCATAGTGAGCCTCCTTATCCTGCCGTTGCCACCGCAACGTATAATAAACGGTATCGCCCTCGCAAGGCGTCGGGTTGGCACGGGGTGCCGATTCGTATTGGTTGTTGTGCGGCCTGGGGTTGGGGTACGCATCGTAGTAATCCCCCACCACGCTGACCGTATCCGTAAACCAAACCGTAATATCCTTCGTACCGCCCACGTTCGTCGCATCGCAATCGTAGCGGCTCGAAGTCACCCGTATGGTCTTCCTCACGTGGGGGCCTTCCAGCAAGGAGGTCAGAATAGCCATCGTATCGCGGTCCTTGGAAGAATCGACCTTCGCCCATTCGTCCGGAATCTCCCATCTGAAAAAGACGCTGTCATCGACCTCCGCGCCTTTCTTGACGATGAACGAATAAAGGTCGGTGGCGCAGACCGTATCCGGTTGGTCAACGATAATCGGCGCGCTCGTATAAGGTTTGACTTTAATAGTCAATGAGTCAATGTGATGCGGGGAAATCTTCCCGTTATCGACGTTTACGCAACCGGCGGCCTCCACGCCCGGACTCAAATGGGGCATCGGTCTCTCGGCATCACTGTTCCAATAATACCCGCCCATGCTGACCGGCTTAGTGGCAAGGTCGGCCACATTGAACGAGATGTATATCGTATCATCATCCCTCGTCATACCGCTGATAGAGCCATCCACAATACTCCATCTTCCCGGATAGCCTAAGGTATAGTGTATCGAATCGCCCGGCAATCCGCGGAACTCCGGTTTAACGAACTTATACTCAACCTCCTCGCCACGGCACGGCGTGGTATCGCCTAAGATTTTGAACCGCACGAAGGGATAGACGAACACACTGTCCTGCTTGTAATTACCCCAACCGCACCGGTTGCCGAACCGCAACTTCACGGCACCGCTCGATGCGCCGGCGGTAAATTCGGCTTTATCGGCTTCCCGGCCATCGCGGGAGGTATCCAGTTTGATGGTCCAATCGGAGGGCACATCCCAGCCGTACGTCACCCGGTCGGTCTCGACGTTCTCC
Source organism: uncultured Bacteroidales bacterium (assembly GCA_947179195.1). Taxonomy (GTDB): domain Bacteria; phylum Bacteroidota; class Bacteroidia; order Bacteroidales; family P3; genus CAMXAS01. Next base: position 1,786 of record CAMXAS010000145.1, on the reverse strand, counting down.
CGCTCGGCGGGGTCTCCCCCCTGCACGTCCCAAGTGGTCACATAGTTTTCGGTCGAATACAAACTCACTTCCAAGCCTTCGCAAATCGTATCCAAATTAGCGTATTGGTTGGAAATGATATCGTTCACCGTCAACGTGTCGATAATCCGGATAACGTAAACCCCCGTATCGCCGGCCCCGCAGACGTTAACGCCATAAAACCCGAGCTTCACCTCCTTCGTAGTTTCGAAATACTGCCGGGCGTCGCGGTTCACCCTCAGGGAGACATAAGAGGAATCCTTTACGGACGAAGCCGTCCTGGATTCGAAATTATAGGAAATCTGAGGGCGACCGCTCTCGTCGTTGAGCACCTCGTCAAAATCCACAATGCGGAACGCGTTGATGCCGCCCGCCGGATTGTAAAGCGAATCGTTCTTAATCAACAAGCCGAACTGTTGCGTCGAATTAAGCCATGCATTACCACGGTTCAGAGGATCGTCCACAAAATTGCAGACCTGCACCCGTTCCGCGATTTCCTGTTCGTCGTCCGCACCCGGATGGGCCTTCACCCACCCTTCCCAATAGCGCTCCGTGTATTGCGGCTTGATGGCGCGCCCGAAAATAGGGTCGTACAGCGTGGGCGGAAGCGGCGGATTCCGGACGAAGATCTTGAACATCTTGCCGTTCTGCGAGGTATCATTCAGGTTACGGAAACAGCTGTTGGCCGGATAGACGCTTACGTATATCGTATCGCCCGTACGCCCCGTATAATCCGTCCGCGCGGTCACAAACTTATAGATATTATCCTTACCGTCCTTCGTACTGCCGGACTCCTCCCATCCCGCGCTTTGGCCATTGGGTTTTCTCGGGTCCAAGATAAAATACTCCGCATGGGAATATTCGTAATAAACCTCAGAATTCACGTCGTCCATCGACAGCCGCAAGGTCGTTTCCTGACCGGCGCACACATGGCCCTCCGCCTGCACGGTATAATTGATAGGCCCTTCCGGATCCGGGGCCCGGAAATCCGAAATGGAGTCCTTGCGTTCCATCTCGATGACGGACGTATAGGTAAAGTCCGCCGGATCGCCGCCGCGCGCGATACACGTGTCGCAACGGACCGTCAACTTGACCGTATGTATTTTGTCTGCTTCAGCATCGCTCTTTCCGCCCATCACCCGCAGGATGATACGGCTCTTGTCAAGGCCGAAACCCATATCCGCATAGGCTTTCTGCTCCATCCTATCCTCGTCCGCCACGAATTCCGCCTCGTCGAACTCCCAAGTGTAGGAGTAATAATACTCCGGCAAACTTGACTTATCTTCGGCGTCGAGCCAGGCTTGAAAATCCCCGAAGCCCAGATACACCCGGCCTTCCGTACCGTCGCCGTTGAGACGGTTCCAAAGCGGACTCACGCCCGAATAGTCACGGCATATCGACTTCTTCTCCCCGTCCTCAAGCTCTTCCGCTTCCCATTTGTCTTCCCCTTCTTCCACCTCGCCCTCCTTGCGTTTCAGCGGCTTGATGGCCGGCTTGTCGGTATAGAGGCCCCGTATGATGAAAGGCGACAACGTCCTGTCCGTGGCATTGGTCCGGTACTTCGTACCCGTAGGGCCGTCGCACGTGTAAGGCGTTACCACGACCTTGCCCCCGTCGTAATCCGAAGTCTCGAATTTGTAAGAATACGTAAAGTCTTCTTCGCCGTCAACATCCACGAAGTTGTGCGGATAATCCGTCCAATCCTTCCATTCCGGTTTCAAGAAAGTCCAAGCGAAATGCAACTGCCCCGGCAGGTATTTGGTATCGT
>CAMXAS010000144.1 GCA_947179195.1 uncultured Bacteroidales bacterium | reverse complement strand
GGATATGAACGGCAAGGCGAACCCACCGTCTTGTTGGTTTTTACCGAAAGCACCACTTTTAATAACCGCGCTTATGTTATTGAACTACATTTGGATTGCGTTTTTCATGATTGCCATCGTCGTGGCGGTTTTCCATTTTGCCGCGACGGGCGACGTCGAGGTTTTCCGCGCCTTGGTAAACGCCACGTTCGACTATGCCAAATTCGCCGTCATGGACATCGCCCTGCCGCTGACCGGCATCATGACGCTTTGGCTCGGCCTGATGAACATAGGCGAACGGGCGGGCGTCATCCGCTTCCTGTCGCGCATCGTGGGCCCGTTTTTCCACAAGCTGTTTCCCGAAATCCCGGCCGACCATCCGGCCACGGGCCAACTCATGCTCAACTTTTCGGCCAATATGCTCGGCCTCGACAACGCCGCCACGCCGCTCGGACTGAAGGCGATGGAGAGCATGCAAAGCCTTAACCCGCAGAAAGACACGGCCTCCAACGCCCAAATCATGTTTCTGGCCATCAACACGTCGGGCCTCACGCTCATTCCCATCGCCATCATGGCGCAACGCGCGCTCCTGGGCGCGGCCAACCCGACCGACATCTTCCTGCCGCTGCTCATGGCCACGTTCTGCTCCACGCTCGGCGGCATCATCTATGTGGCCGTCAAACAGAAAATCAACCTGTTGGACAAGACCATCCTCGGCTGGCTCGGCGGCCTGACGCTTTTGATTGCAGGCCTGGCCTGGTTCGGCACGCAGGCCGCGCCCGAAACACTGTCCCGCTTCTCCACGGTCTTCGGCAACGGCTTGTTGCTGCTCCTGATTGCGGGCTTTATCGGCGGCGGCCTCTACAAACGCATCAATGTCTATGACGCGTTCATCGCCGGCGCGAAAGACGGCTTCACGACCACGGTCAAAATCATCCCTTATCTGGTGGGGATGCTCGTGGCCATCGGGGTTTTCCGCGCATCCGGCGCGATGGATTATCTCGTGGACGGCTTGGCCTGGCTCTTCGCGCGCCTCGGCCTGGACACCGACTTCGTGGCCGCCCTGCCCACGGCCTTGATGAAACCGCTGAGCGGCAGCGGCGCCAAGGCCATGATGGTGGAGACGATGAACGCCTACGGCGCCGACAGTTTCGTAGGCCGCCTCTCCTGTCTGTTCCAAGGTTCGGCCGACACGACGTTCTATATCATCGCACTGTATTTCGGCTCGGTGGGCATCCGCAAATACCGTTACGCGGTCCAGGCCGGCCTGATGGCCGACCTGATCGGCGTGGTCGCGGCCATCATCATCGCTTATATCTTCTTCCATGCATAAACATCGCCCCCTACGTCCGCTGTGCGGTGGCCTGACGCTCGGCCTGACGCTCCTCTCCGCCCCGATGGCCGCGCAAACGCCGGCCACGTCGCGCGCGCTACCGACCGAACTGCATTGGCCCGGCACGGTATTCAAAAGCGTTACGGTGACGGCACCCGAAAATTCCACGCTCGTTTTGCCGATGCTGGAACTGGGCTCCGACCAACAGTTGAAGGTGGGCTTCGACGACGTGGCCGACCGCGACCTAAACCTGCGCTATCGCCTGGTTCTCTGCAACCTCGACGCCGACTTCAGCCCGAACGACCAAAACGAAATCGAATACCTCGAGGGGCAGAACGCGCTCTATGTGGAGTCGTCCGAACTCTCGATGGCCACGCGCGTCAACTACGCGCACTATGCGTTCGACATTCCCGCCGCCTATCAGAAAATCAAGAAATCGGGGCTTTACAAGGCCGAAATCCACGATGCCGACGCGCCCGACCGCATTTCGCTGACCGTGCCGTTCCTGGTCTGCGAACCCTTGGCCAACATCTCGGCCTCGGTCTTTCCGTCCAAAAACGTGACCGAACGGATGCAACGCCAGCAACTGGCCGTGGAAGTGCGGCTGCCGGACGGCCTGCGGCTGGTTTCGCCCGACCAAAGCCTGAAAGTCTATGCCGTGCAGAACCTGAACTGGCGCACGGCGCGCCGCCTGCCCATGCAGTATTCGACGGGCAATACCTATTATTATCAAGACAAACCGGAACTCGTGTTCGACGGTCTCAACGAATTCCGCAATTTCGACATCCGTTCGCTCGACTACGCCGCCCGTGGCGTGCAACGGTTAGAGTTGGACGCGGTGGGCGTATGGCACGCCTTCCTCTACGACCAGAAAAGCCGGTTGGGCGACAGTTACATCCAAACCGACGACATCGACGGCCGCTTCGTCATCAAGCTGAACCATTCCCAAAACTCGGAGACGGAAGCCGACTACGCGCACGTGCATTTCTTTTTCGACTATCCGTTCCACCCCGACCAAAAACTGTACGTGACGGGCGACTTCAACAACTGGCGCACCGACGATGGTAGCCGGCTGTATTACGACGGCGACCTGAACCTCTATACGACCGCCATGGTGCTCAAACAGGGCTTTTACGACTATATGGTGCTGTTGGAAGACGCGCAGGGCAAACGTTACGTGCCGATGGAAAACAATTTTCAGGAAACCGAAAACGATTACTATATCTTGGTGTTTTACCGCGAACCCGGCGGCCGGCACGACCGGCTCATCGGCGTACAGCATCTGAACACCCGCGAATAATTCCGTTATGACGACGCACACGACCTCCGGGCCGGCCGCCGCACCGCAACAAGCGGTGGCGGACGCCCTGCGGCAAAGTCCGCTTCTGAAACCCGACGAACCGATGCCCGCCTGCGAGCCGCTGCCCGCCTCCGGCTCCGCCCGCCGCTACTTCCGCTTCCGACGCGCGGACGGCGGCACTTTCCTCGGCGTCTATCACGCCGACGCGCACGAGAACGCCGCCTATCTCGACTTCAGCCGCCAGTTCGAAGCCAAAGGCTTGCCGATACCGCACGTGCTGTATCAGGACGCGGAACGGCCGGTCTATTTCGTGACCGACGCCGGAGCGCACGTGCTCTATGACTGGCTGCAACAGCTCAAAGACGGCTGTCCGCAGGCGAAAACGGCGGGCGTGGCCGTGCCGACCATCTATCGCCGCGTCATCGACCGCCTCATCGAATTCCAATACCGGGGCGGACAAGACTTCGACTACCGGGCCGCCTACCCTTACGCGGCCTTTGACGAAAAGGCGATTTACGCCGACTTGAATTACTTCAAGTACTATTTTCTCAAACTCTCCGGCACGCCTTTCGACGAACGCGCGCTGGAGGCCGACTTCCAAAAGTTGACCGGCCTGCTGGGCGCCGCGCCGCGCGACGTGTTCATGTGCCGCGACTTCCAAAGCCGCAACATCCTGTTGGGGGCGCCGTTGCCCGGAGTGGCGGCCGCCGAGACGCCCGCCATGCGGACGTACGCCGAAACGGTGCCGCTTACGTTCATCGACTTCCAGGGCGGCCGCCGCGGACCGGCCGCCTACGACCTGGCCACCTTGCTCTACGAGGCCAAGGCCGACCTACCGCCCGCGCTGCGCGAAGAACTGCTGCAATATTACAGGGCGCGCACGGCCGAGACTTATCCTTACCCCGCCGGCCGCGATTTCGAGACCGACTTCTATGGCTTCGTCTTCCTGCGCATCTTCCAGGCCATGGGGGCCTACGGCTTGCGCGGGCTGTACGAACGCAAGGCCGTCTTCCTGCAAAGCATCCCGCACGCCATCGCCAACCTCGGCCATCTGCTTGACGGCGGCCGCCTGCCGGCCGACCTGCCCGAGATTGCCCGCGTCATCCAAACGATGCGCGAGGGGCCCTGGGCCTGTCCGCCCGCCGACCCCGCCAAAGACGGGCACCCGGCTCCCGACGCGGCGGCCGCCCCCACGCTCACGGTGTCGGTCTGCAGTTTCTCGTTCCGCCAAGGGCCGCCCGCCGACCCGAGCGGCAACGGCGGCGGCTTCGTCTTCGACTGCCGCGGCCTGCCGAATCCCGGCCGTCTGCC
>CAMXAS010000143.1 GCA_947179195.1 uncultured Bacteroidales bacterium | reverse complement strand
ATATGTCAATGAACTTTTATCACACCGTAACTCTTCAACCGCTATCGGCCTCAGAACCCGGCGCAATCTGAAGATAAAAGAAACTTGCGCTGCCTTTATCTTTACATTTCCTCAACCAAACTTTCCTGCCCCCTTTCCGAAACAGGACTGCAAAGGTACGACTTTTTTTCATACCAGCAAGCCCTTTTCGGCCTTTTTCTGCAAAATATTCTGAATTTTCTTTAGAACAAACAGAAAATCAGAAAAATATTTTAGCACATTTTTTTGCTTGCTACCGCTACTTTTGCACCGAAACCGGCGATTTTTGCCGAAAAAGCCAGATGCCCAAGACCGTCAACGCCCCGTTGAGCAGCAAAATCTCGAAGCCGAAATTATAGCCTAAAAGCTTGCATATCTGAACAATGACGAAACTCAGTATTGGGGAGGCCAAAACGACGAACGGCACCCAACGGTCCTTGACCTGCCATTTGGTATAAATGCCGGCGAAGAACAAGCCCAAAAGCGGCCCGTAGGTATAGGAGGCGATGTCGTAAACCATGTTGATGACCGCATCGCTCTTCAACGCATAGAACATCATGATGAACAGGAAGAACACGACGGCCGTGCACAGATGGACGCGGTAGCGGATTTTACGTACCTTTTCCTCGCTGTAGTTTTTCTTCTCCACGCCGAGGATGTCTATCGTGAAACTCGTGGTCAGGGCGGTCATCGCGCCGTCGGCACTCGAATAGGCCGCCGACAGCACGCCTATCATAAAGGTAAGGCCGGCCAATACGGGCAAGCGCCGTATCGCGATTTCGGGGAACAGGTAATCGGTATCGGTGCAGGGAATGCCGTTTTGCATCGCGAACAAGCAGAGGATGGCGCCCAATATCAGGAAAAACACATTCATCACGAGCAAAATCGCACTGAACGAAAACATATTCTTCTGCGCGTCTTTCAGATTGCGGCAACTCAGATTCTTCTGCATCATGTCCTGGTCAAGCCCGGTCATCGTCACCGTGACGAACAGCCCGCTCAGGAACTGTTTGAGGAAAAAACGCTTGTGCGTCGGGTCGGTCTGGAAGACTTCCGAAAACGGACTTTGGCGCACGTTCGCCAACATCTGCCCGAACGACCAGTCGGCGTAGTGGCAGATGCAGACAATCGAAATGATGACGGCCAAGAGCATGAACGTGGTCTGCAACGTATCGGTCCAGACAATCGTCCGGATACCGCCCTTGAACGTATAGCCGAGAATCAGCAGGATGAACAGGGCCGTCACCAGCCAGAACGGCAGGCCGAACTGCTTGAACACGAATTCGTGCAACACCCCGATGACGAGAAACATCCGCAACGTGGCGCCCAAACTGCGCGAGAGCAGGAAATAGGCCGCGCCCGATTTATAGGAAGCCGCGCCGAAGCGCTTATCTATATAGGTATAGATGGAGGTCAGGTTCAATTTGTAGTACAGCGGCAACAAAACCGTGGCCACGACGACATAGCCGGCGATAAAGCCCAACACCATCGGGAAATAGTAGAAATTCTCGCGCCACACGTTGCCGGGCACCGACATGAACGTGACGCCCGACAAAGACGCCCCCACCATGCCGTAGGCCACGACAAACCAAGGCGAATTGCGGTTTCCGCGATAAAACGAATCGTTGTTGACCTTGCGCGTCGTGAGAAACGTTATCGCAAACAGCATGGCGGTATATACCACAAACACCGCCACAATCATCCAAGCACTCATAGGTTTAATTTAAATATTTGTCACGGCGCGCCTGATCCACGGCGTCCTCCTCCGCGCGCCATTCGGCATAGGGTTCCGAACCCACGAGCCATTTCGCATAATATTCCAACGAAAACGGCCGTCCCGTGGCCTGTTCCAATATCTCATACCACGGATAGGCATCCCCGTACCAGAAAATCTTGTTCTTTAAGAACTTGCCGACATCTTCGGTGGCCATGTAGTCGGGGGTCCAATAATCGGGCGTCCGCAACACGGAATCGCAGATGTAGGCGTTCAGTTGGCAAGCCACCGCACTGCCTAACAGATAGTTGTGATAGTAGCACGGACGCAGGACGATATGCCATTTCGTCGCCCAGCCATCGCCCCCCGACCCGGCTTCGGCCTCCGTCGGCGAGAGCAATTGGTACTCCGCCTGCAAGGTCTGCCAAAGTTTATCCAAATCCTGCTCCGGATTCCGGTACAACGCCCGCTCGAAATGATACATCACCAAGCCCCAACGGCAGAAAACCAACTGCTGGGCGCGGAGGTTCATATAGGATTCCAAACGCGCGCGCCGCGTATCCACCGGCATATACCGGATGCCCATGCCCTGCAGCCAGGTTTCATTGAACGGCAAGCGCCAAAACAGACGGCCCGCCGCTTCGCAGAGCACCGTATAATCCATGTCGTGCAGCAAATACGGCAACGTGCCCGACACATTTTTCCGATACAGCGCCACACCGCCCAGCCACATCGCATCGCACATACTCTCCATGTCCGACCCCAGGCTGCAAAGCAAACGCACGTCGCCCCGGTGGTTCAAATCGTAGCAACGGACATAGGGCACCTTGCCCGGCCGCGGGCGCAAATCGCTGTGCAGAAACACATCGCGGATATACAGGCCTATGCTCTCGAAAAATCCGACCGCCAAATTCGCCACATTCTTGTTTTCGTAAGAACGCGCCTGCCCGATGTCGTACAGGTTGAAGACATCCTGAAAGAACGTAGCCCGATAATGCCGGGGCTGTAAGTCCGACACCGGTATGCCGTAGCGGACGGCCAACGCCTCGTCGATTTCCCCTTTGAGATATTCGTAGGCGCCCCGGGTCATCGTATCGAGCGTATGGAACCATACGTCCAACGAATCCGGCTCCAAATCCATGCGGGCCAACTGATAATCGTAATAATCGCGGAAGCCGGCGCCGCGCACGACCGCATTCCGGCAACGCGCCAACGCGACGATGGAATCCCGGAGCAAGGCGCTGACGGGAGGCCGGGGTGCCATCAAGGTCAGCGTATCCGCCGACAAAGTATCCCCCTGCACCGTGTCCAGCGGCGGTTGCGCCAGATAGCGGACGACCTGTCCGTAGAGATAGGTTTCCAGACGCGCCATGCGTTTGAGCAGGGCCGTATCGGCCTGACAAAGCAACGTATTGTAATAGATATGCCCGATCTGACGCGACAGATAGGCATCCGAAAACGTCTTTTCTCGATGCCAGCGCGCCACGGTCTTGAAACGCGCGGGATTAGACAAGGCTAACGCACGCTCTTCGCGCAAAGCGCCCAAACAGCCGAACACATAGGGCGAACCGCCCAGCGCCGCCTCGTATTCGGCCACCGTGACGCCTTTATCCAATGGCGCGATTTCCCGCTCGTAAGCCTGAATCAACTCGATGGCCTTTTTCTCCGTCCGCCGGCTACGGTAGCGGTCACAAGCGGTTAAAACGCACAATCCGACCGTCAGCAACGCCAACCGCCCGAACACGCGCCCAAGCCCCCGACACCTTAAATTTTTCATAAGGGACAAAATTACGAATTTAGTTTGATTTTTTGCGTAATTTTGCGGGCATGGATTCCGCCTTACCCCCGCTTTTGGAAAAAGCCGTCGAAGCCCTGCACCGTTTGCCGGGCGTCGGCCGCAAGACCGCGTTACGGCTCGCGCTGTTCCTGCTCGGCCAAGAGGAAGAATTGGCCACGGGGCTCGGCGAGGCCCTGATTCACTTGCGGCAGGACATCCGCTTCTGCCGGCACTGCCACAATATTTCCGAAACCGACCTCTGTCCGGTCTGCGCTTCGCCGCAACGCAACCCGCACCTGCTGTGCGTGGTGAGCGACATCCGCGACATCATGGCCATAGAGGCGACCCAAGTCTATAGCGGCCGCTACCACGTCTTGGGCGGCCTGATTTCGCCCATGGATGGCATCTCGCCCTCCCAGCTGCACTTGGCCGACCTGCCGGAGCGCGTCAAGGCCGAAGCGGTGGAGGAAGTCATCCTGGCGTTGCCGGCCACGCC
>CAMXAS010000142.1 GCA_947179195.1 uncultured Bacteroidales bacterium | reverse complement strand
CTTTTCCGGGTGACCCGACGGGCGTTCAACTTTTTGCAAAGTTACGATTTTCCGCTGACTTTTCCCACCGGCCTTTCAAGGGGGCGGGAAGCGGCTAAGGACGCGCTAATCGCGACGTCCGACGAAAATCATAATGTAATACAGCAACGTGGCCAAAGATGAAATCGCCGCCACCACGTAGGTATAGGCGGCCGTCCGCAAGGCGTCCTTGGCGGCCGGGTAGGTCTGCGCCGAAGCCACGCCCGCACCCTGCAACCACGCCAACGCGCGGCGGGAGGCGTCGATTTCGACCGGCAGCGTCACGAAGCTGAACAGCGTCGTGATGCCGAACAGGATGATGCCGAACAGCAACAGGTCGGGAAACACCTCCACGAGCAGGATGCCGGCCAGCAACACCCACTGCACCCAACGGGAGGCGAACTCCACGGGCGGCACCAGGGCCGAACGCAGCTTAACCCAAGGGTAAGCCACGGCGTGCTGTACGGCGTGGCCGCATTCATGCGCCGCCACGGCCGCCGACGAGATGCCGTTGCCGTAATAGACGTCCTCGCTCAGGTTCACCGTTTGGTCGGCGGGGTTGTAGTGGTCGGTCAAACGGCCTTTCACACACGTAATCTTCACATCGTAAATGCCGTGGTCGTGCAGCATCTTTTCGGCCACGTCGCGGCCCGTCAAGCCGCCCTCGGTCGGCATCTTGGCGTACCGCTTGAACTTATTTTGCAAACTGCTGCTCAGCGCGAAGCTCAAAAGCATCAACACGCCGAAAATAATCCAAATCGTTGGCATGGTTATAGTCGTATTGGTTTATTCGTATTGCCAGGTGGCGCCGTCTTTGCCGTCCAGCACCTTGATGCCCACGGCTTTCAACTCGTCTCGGATTTTGTCGGACGTGGCGAAGTCCTTGGCGGCCTTGGCCTGCGCGCGCACATCCAACAGCATCTTGACCAAGCCGTCGGTACGGTCGGCCGTGGCGTCACCGCTGCTGCCGTCCTCCACCTTCAGCCCCAAAATCTCCTCTATATACACCGCATAGAGGTTGCGCGCGTTCTCCAAATCGGCCTGCGTGAACGCGGCCTTTCCGTCGGCGGCCTGGTTGATGAGCCGCACGAGCTCGAAGAATTGCGCCAACACCATCGGCGTATTGAGGTCGTCGTCCATGGCCTCGCGGCACTTGTCGGCCATGGCTTGCAGGAAGTCGGCCACGGTGGACGTGGGCTGCGCCGAGAGCCGGTCGAGCGTCTGACGCGCCTGTTGCAACCGCTGCCAGCCCTTTTCGGCCGACTGCAAGGCCTCGTTCGAGAAATCGAGCGTGCCGCGGTAATGCGCCTGCAGGATGAAGAAGCGCACCGTCATCGGGCTGTAGGCCTGTTCCAAAGCCTCGTGGTCGCCCGTGAACAACTGCTCCAACGTAATGAAGTTGCCCAACGACTTGCCCATCTTCTGCCCGTTAATCGTAATCATGTTGTTGTGCACCCAATAGCGGCAGGGTTCTTCGCCGTAGGCCGCCACCGACTGCGCGATTTCGGACTCGTGGTGCGGAAAGAGCAAGTCCATGCCGCCGCCGTGGATGTCGAACGGCTGCCCCAAATACTTGCAGGACATGGCCGTACATTCGGCGTGCCAGCCGGGGAAACCGTCGCTCCAGGGCGAAGGCCAGCGCATGATGTGCTCCGGCGCGGCCTTTTTCCACAGCGCGAAATCCAACGGGCTCTCCTTTTCGTCCTGCGAAGCGAGGTTGGTGCGCGTGGTGCCCAGCAGGTCTTCGATGACGCGGCCCGACAGCTGCCCGTAGTGGTGGCTTTCGTTGTACTTCCGCACGTCGAAATAGACGGAACCGTTGCGTTCGTAAGCATAACCGGCGTCCAAAATCTTCTTGATCATCTCGATCTGTTCGATGATATGGCCGGAGGCGTGCGGCTCTATCGAAGGCCGGCTCACGCCCAACTTATCCATATAGTCGTGGTAGCGGTTCGTATAGTATTGCGCCACTTCCATCGGCTCCAGCTGTTCCAACCGCGCTTTCTTGGCGATTTTGTCCTCGCCCTCGTCGGCATCGTGTTCCAAATGCCCCACGTCGGTGATGTTGCGCACATAGCGCACCTTGTAGCCGAGATGCCGCAGGTAGCGGAACAGGATGTCGAACGTGACGCCCGGCCGCGCGTGCCCGAGATGCGGGTCGCCATAGACCGTAGGGCCGCAGACATACAGCCCCACCTGCGGGGCGTGCAACGGCTCGAACAACTCCTTGCGCCGATGCAGCGTATTGTAAAGCATCAATCGGTTTTCCATGGTTATGATAAATTAAATCGTTTATACACACTTATCTGCCGCAGCGGGATGGCCGAGGCCGCCAAGCCCATGCCGAGGCCTATCAGGCCCACGGCGAGCGCATCCCCCCACTGCCAGGCCACGGGATAAGTCTCCAGCACATAGGTGCCGCCGGCGCCCATGCCGAACTTGACCCAGCCGAAACGCGCCTGCCCATAGACGATGGCGCCGGCCAATAGCAGGCCAAAAAACGTGCCAACCGCCGTTATCAGGAGGCCTTCGAACGCGAACACGGCCTTGAGCCCCGTATCGCCCATGCCCTGTGCCGACAAAATGGCGGTATCGCGCCGCTTCTCGTACATGAGCAACATGAGCGAAGACACCATCGTGAACGTGGAGACGAGCAGGATGAACGCGAAGATGGCTATCATCATCCATTTCTCGGCGCGCATACTGCTGTAAAGCACCTGCTGCTGTTCCAAACGGTTCCGCACCGTAAAGCCCTCGCCGACGGCCTCGCGGATTTCCTGCCGCACCTTGCGGAGCGCCTTGCCCGACAGCCCCGGCCTCAGCTGCACCTCCACGGCCGACACCTGTTCCGGCACCTTGAGCGCGCGCCGCACGAACGAGAGCGGCGCCAACACATAGCGGTTGTCGTATTCGGGCAAGACCGAGAACACGCCGCTCGGATAGACGCTCTCGGACATCAAGGCCTGTTGCCACATGGCCGCCGACAAGCGGTCGGCGTCAACCGTATATATCAAGCACGGGTATTCGGCGTTCAACAGCGGAATGCCCATGCGGGTGGCCAAGCCGTAGCCCACGGAGACCGGCACATAATCGCCTTCCTCAAAGTCCGGATAGCCCTCCACCCATTGGCCGGCCCGCTCCGACAGGGCGGCGTAGCCCGTATCGACGCCTTTGAGCCGTATCATCTGCACGTCGTCGCGGAAGCGCAACAAGGCCTGGTCTTCCAGCACCGGCACCGCGGCCTGCACCTGCGGCATACGGCGCAGGCGGTCGATGAAGCCCGGCGTATAGAACTTGCCGGCTTCGGCCTCGATGAGCAAGTCGGGGTCGAAACTGCTGAACCGCGCCATGATATAGCCGTTCATGCCGTTCATGACCGAGAAGATGACGAGCATGGCCGCCGTGGCCACGGCCAGACTCAACAGCGAAACGCCGCTGATGATGTTGACCAGCCTGGACTTTCGGGAAACGAAATAACGACGGGCTATGCGGAACGACAGTTTCATGAGCGGATTTATTGCGCCAACAGTTCGTCTATGCGGGCCACCCTATCCAACGTATCGTCAATGAAAAACTGCAATTGCGGCAGAATCCGCAACTGGTCGTGCACCTGTCGCCCGAGCAGGTAGCGGATTTCCGCAGCGTGCCCCTTGATGGCCTTGAGCACGGCTTCCTTGCCCTCCTTGGGCGCCGGAAACAGGCTCAGGTTCACGCGCGCGAGCGAGAGGTCGGACGTGACGCGCACAAACGTCACCGTCATCATCAGCCCCGGAAAATAGGGCTGCATCTGCACGCGGAATATCTCGCCCAGCTCTTTTTGCAGGAGCCGGTTTATCTTCTGTTGTCTTTGACTGTCCATAAATTTCCCTGTAGCCTACAAAGATAGTGCAAGGAGAGAGCAAAGAGGAAACGGAGTTTCCACTTTGCCGAACCGCCGCCTATCTTGGTGTACTTTAGTACACAAAGATAAACTTTTTTAGGCACTTTTCACA
>CAMXAS010000141.1 GCA_947179195.1 uncultured Bacteroidales bacterium | reverse complement strand
ACCTTGACGGCCTCGAACGGCGTGGCCTCGAACGCATGGAAAATGCGCGGCCCCGGCGGATAAACCACATACTGTTGTTTTTCCGCCCGCAGGAAATCGCGCAACGCGTACATATAAGGCTTCGCGAACTCGTCCTGTAGCACCCGGAGCCACGACGGCTCCAGCTTGGGTTGCATGGCGGGTACGTCCATTAGAGACGGTCCATGATGCGCTCGAAGTTCTCGTTGCGCGTCGCTTCCATGATGACGAACCAGTCGATGATGTACCAGATACCGAACCCGCCGAGCGTGATGAGCTTGAGGAAGCCCAAGCCGATTTGCCCCAGCAGGAAACGGTCCACACCGAACAGGCCGCAACCCATCGAAATGAGGAGCATAATGAGCGGGTCGTGCGCCTTGGCCGTCTGCAACGTATAAAAACGATCGTCCGGATATTTCTCCATCCGATCTCTGAGAATCAACAGTTTGTTTTCCGGGAAGCGTTCGGCGTGCCCGGCAAAGAAAAGGTCAATCTTCGATTTTTCCATAACAACAGGTATTATTACTGCCACAAATATACGATTTTTTCAGAAAAATCCTTTTTTTGCGTATTTTCGCAAAATTAAAACCATCTACGACATCATGCGTCTTAAAAACTTATCGCTCATGGCACTCATGGCCGCCAGCCTGATCGGCTGCAAGGGCTACAGCCCCAAGAACGCGGACGACTTCCGCTACACGATTGACCGTTTCGCCGACCTGAAGGTCATGCGCTACCGGGTTACCGAATGGGACAGTCTGAACCTGAAACAGAAGGAACTGCTGTATTATCTGAGCCAAGCCGCGCTCTGCGGCCGGGATATGCTCTACGACCAGAACTTCCGTTACAACCTGTTGATCCGTCACACGTTGGAAGCCATCGAAAACACCTATGACGGCGACCGCAACACGCCGGAATACGAAGCGTTCACGACCTACCTCAAACGCGTATGGTTCTCGAACGGCATCCACCACCACTACGGCGGCGACAAATTCGAACCGGGCTTTTCGGAAGCCTATTTCGGCGAACTGTTGGCGCACAGCGACTTGACGCCGGTGTTGAACGCCAACCGCGAGGGGCTGAACACGACCGAGGCCCTACAATCGTTCCTGACGCCGGTTCTGTTTGACCCGACGCTCTACGCCAAGCGCGTGAACCAAGACCCGGCCACGGGCCTTATCGAAGGCTCGGCCTGCAACTACTATCTGCACGTGAGCACGCCGGAGGCCGAAGCGTTTTACGCCGCCATGGCCGACCCGAAAGACCCGCAGCCGATTTCCTACGGGCTCAACTCGCGGTTGGAGAAAAAGGACGGCCTGCTGAAAGAGAACGTGTATAAGGTAGGCGGCCTCTACACCGAAGCCATCGAAAAAGTGATTTATTGGCTGGACAAGGCCGCCGAAGTGGCCGAGACGCCGCAACAGCAGGCGCATCTGCGCAAGCTCATCGAATACTACCGGACCGGCAGCCTCAAGACCTGGGACGAATACAACGTGCTGTGGGTGGAAGACCACTCCACGCTGACCGACTACAACAACGGCTTTATCGAGACCTACGGCGACCCGCTCGGCCTGAAGGCGAGCTGGGAGGCGACGGCGCAGTTCAAGAACACGGCCGCCACGGAGCGCGCCGGCATCATCAGCCGCAACGCCCAGTGGTTCGAAGACCACTCCCCGATTGACCCGCGTTTCCGCAAGGCGGAAGTCAAGGGCGTGAGCGCCAAGGCCATCGACGTCGTACAACTCGGCGGCGACTGCTTCCCCACCCCGCCCATCGGCATCAACCTGCCCAACGCCGACTGGATTCGCCGCGACCACGGCTCCAAGTCGGTGACCATCGAGAACCTGACCGACGCCTACAACAAGTCGGCCGAAGAGGGCAAGAGCATGATAGCCGAATTTGCCTGCGACGAGGCCGAAATCGCGCGCGCTAAAGCCCACGGCGCCCTCGGCAGCAACCTGCACACCGACCTGCACGAATGTCTGGGGCACGGCTCCGGTCAACTACTGCCCGGCACTGCCTCCGACGCGCTCAAAAGTTTCTCCTCCACGTTGGAGGAGGCGCGCGCCGACCTGTTCGCGCTCTACTACATCGCCGACGACAAACTGCAGGAACTGGGCCTCGTGACGACCGACGAGGTGGCCAAGGCCGAATACGACAGCTATATCCGCAACGGCCTCATGACGCAGCTCGTGCGCATCGAGCCCGGCAAGAACATAGAGGAAGCCCATATGCGCAACCGCAGCCTGATTGCGCACTGGGTGTATGAAAAGGGCGCGGCCGACAAAGTGGTGGAAATGTTCAAGCGCGACGGCAAGACCTATGTACGCATCAACGACTACGCCAAACTGCGCGCGCTGTTCGGCGAACTGCTGGCCGAAATCCAGCGCATCAAGTCGGAGGGCGACTACGAAGCCGGCAAACGTTTGGTGGAAGCCTACGGCATCGCCGTCGATCCCGAACTGCATCAAGAGGTGCTGGCCCGCTACGCAGCCTTGGATCTGGCGCCCTACGGCGGCTTCGTCAACCCGCATCTGGAACTGAAGACCGACGCGCAGGGTCAAGTGACGGATGTCGTGATTTCCTATCCCGACGACTACAAGGCGCAGATGTTGGGCTACGGACGCGACTTCTCGTTCCTGCCGTACTAAGTTTTTTTTAGGCTAAGGAATTTTACCTATATTTGTAGTTCGCGTCGGGCGTCCGAAAAAACGTCGGGTCACCCGAAAAAAAGAAAAATAAAAACTTTATACTATGTCTATTATCAAAGCATTCAAGGGGTTCCGTCCCCCGGTGGACGTGGTGGAGAAATTGGCCTCCCGTCCCTATGACGTTCTGAATTCGGCTGAAGCCCGCAAAGAGGCGGCCGGCAATCCGCAGTCGCTCCTGCGCGTGACCAAGGCTGAAATCGACCTGCCGGAAGGCACGGACGAACACAGCCAGGCCGTGTACGACAAGGTGGTTGAGAACTACGCCATGTTCAAGAAAAACGGTTGGCTCGTTCAAGACCCCGAAGAAAAACTGTACATCTACGCCCAGACGATGGACGGCCGCACCCAGTACGGTATCGTGGCCTGCTGCCATATCGACGACTACTTCAACAACGTGATCAAGAAGCACGAGTTGACGCGTAAGGACAAAGAGGAAGACCGTATGATCCACGTCCGCATCACGAACGCCAACGTGGAACCGGTATTCTTCTCCTACCCCGCCCACAAGGAAGTGGACCAAATCGTTGAGAAAATCGTCAAGAACGAAAAGCCGATTTACGATTTCGTAGCCAAGGAAGACGGCTTCGGCCACCACTTCTGGGTTATCAACGACAAGGCGACGATTGCCCGTCTGATTGAAATCTTCGACAAGGAAATCCCGGCGCTGTACGTGGCCGACGGTCACCACCGCACCGCCGCCGCCGCTTTGGTCGGCAAGGAAAAACGCGGTCAGAACCCGAACCACACGGGCAAGGAAGAATACAACTACTTCATGTCGGTGATTTTCCCCGACAGCCAGCTCAAAATCATCGACTACAACCGCGTGGTCAAGGATTTGAACGGCCTGAGCGAAGCCCAGCTCATCGAAAAGCTGAAAGAAAGCTTCGACGTGACCGAAATGGGCGCCGACATCTACAAACCGACCAAACTGCATGAATTCAGCATGTACCTGGCCGGCAAGTGGTACAAGATGAACGCGAAACAGGGCACGTACAACGACCAAGACCCGATTGGCGTTTTGGACGTGACCATCCTGTCGAACCTCGTTTTGGACAAGATTTTGGGCATCAAAGACCTGCGTACCGACAAGCGCATCGACTTCGTGGGCGGTATCCGCGGTTTGGGTGAACTCAAACGCCGCGTGGACAACGGTGAAATGAAGGTGGCCTTCGCGCTCTACCCCGTTTCGATGAAACAGCTTATCGACATCGCCGACAGCGGCAACATCATGCCGCCCAAGACGACCTGGTTCGAGCCGAAACTGCGTTCCGGCCTCGTTATCCACGAGTTGAGCTAAACCCG
>CAMXAS010000140.1 GCA_947179195.1 uncultured Bacteroidales bacterium | reverse complement strand
GCCGGTTGTCCGCAGCGTCCGTCAATGCCGGGGGCAAACATGACGCTCAACTCGTCGATAAGTCCCGCCTTCAGAAAACCGCCGTTGATTTTACCACCGCCCACAACGGCCAAGCGCGTCACGCCGAACTCGTCGTGCAAAATCTCAACGGCACGGGTCAGGTTTATCTGTCCTTTGCCGGTGGCGATATAGGAAATACCCAGTCCGCGCAGATAGTCCAAGTATTCGGGCGAGGCCACTTCGCTCACTAAGCACAGGCGGTTGGCGTTGTCGGCATCGTCCCACAGCAGTATGCCGCGGCTGTCTGCCGAAATCTGATACCCTTTCGCGTCAGCGGCTTTGTAAAAAGTCTCTTTGCCTACACCGCCGGCAGCCGTAGGCTTGAATTCCTTAAATCCGCAGCAATGCAGTTGATACGAGTAACGGCCTTCAACCAGGGAAGGGCAATTAAGCGCGTCCAGCGCATCGTAATACTCGTCGCCGCTAATCTTGTCCACCATATCGCAGGCGATACGCCCGTCAACGGATTGCATCATGTGACAAACAATGTAAGGTCTCATGGCTATCTTCAACTTTTAAACATTTTGGTTATTTTGTCAGGCCGAGGCCTTCCAACCAATGCGCAACGGCTTTCTTTGCGGAAGGCCGGTCTTCCTGGGCCACCTTGCCCTGAACGGCGAGCCCCTTGCCGGTTAATGTGTTCGCGCCTTGGCAGGCCTCGGCTATCTTGCGGTCGGTGCCGCCCATGCCGCTGCCTTCGTGGGTAATGAACGGTATGACGGTCTTGCCGTTCCAGTCATGCTTTTCGATGAAAGTATAAATGCACATGGGCGGATTGCCCCACCAATTCGGGTAGCCGATAAAGATAACCCCATAGTCTTCGACCTTTACGTCACCCTTTACGGCCGGACGGGCATTGGCTTGGAACTCTTGTTTCGCAATATCGACACAGGCATTGTAATCGTCTTTTGGATAACCCTTTTCCGGCACTATTTCGAAAATGTCCGCGCCGGTAGCCTCGGCAATCATATCGGCTATGATATGGGTGTTGCCTTTTTCAATGTAACCTACGCCGTAGTTTTCGCCGGTATGGGAAAAGAACACGACCAGTTTCTTTTCGGTATTTATTTCAGTGTTTTTATTGGTTTCTTCCGGTTGAGAGGTGGCCGCGGTGCAGGCGTTCATGCCCAATAATACACATAAGCCCATCAGCATGGATTTTACGTTTGCGTTTTTCATAAGATTGATTCAGTTATTAGTTAGTGCAAAGTTGGTATGCGTTAAGCACAATCAGGTTTTACAAAAGAAGGTAAAACTTTCATTATTTCCAAAAACGGTTTCCCTTGGTCTGTCTTTTCTGACAAGATGTCAGTTTTTGCCCTTTGGCACGCGCTTTGAAAGAAGGGGAGGCGTCCCGCGAATGAAAAAGCGGGGCGCCTTTTTTGATTATAAACATTAAAAACGATAAACATTATGGGAAAGATCATTGGTATTGACCTTGGCACGACGAACTCGTGCGTAGCGGTCATGGAAGGCAACGAGGCGGTGGTGATACCTAACAGCGAAGGCCGTAGAACCACGCCGTCCATCGTGGCGTTTGTGGAAGGTGGCGAACGTAAGGTAGGCGATCCGGCCAAACGTCAGGCCATCACGAATCCCCATAAAACCGTATATTCTATCAAACGTTTTATGGGCGAATCCTATGATAAGGTGACGCAGGAAATCTCCCGCGTGCCTTATGCCGTGGAACGGGGCGACAACAACACGCCGCGCGTCAAGATAGACGACCGCAGCTATACGCCCCAGGAAATTTCGGCCATGATTCTGCAAAAGATGAAGAAGACGGCCGAAGACTATTTGGGTACGGAAGTGAACGAAGCCGTGATTACGGTGCCGGCCTACTTCAACGACGCGCAGCGTCAGGCTACGAAAGAGGCGGGCGAAATCGCGGGCTTGACCGTACGCCGTATCATCAACGAACCGACGGCCGCGGCTTTGGCCTACGGCTTGGACAAGGCGAACGCCGACCGCAAGATTGCCGTGTTCGACTTGGGTGGCGGTACGTTCGATATCTCGATTCTGGAATTGGGCGACGGCGTGTTTGAAGTTAAATCCACCAACGGCGACACGCACTTGGGCGGCGACGACTTCGACCACAAGATCATCGACTTTTTGGCGGAAGAATTCCTGAAAGACGAAGGCGTGGATTTGCGCAAGGACCCGATGGCCCTGCAACGTCTGAAAGAGGCGGCGGAGAAGGCCAAAATCGAACTGTCCAGCTCCACCTCTACGGAAATCAACCTGCCGTATATCATGCCGGTGGACGGTATGCCCAAACACTTGGTCAAGACGCTGACCCGTGCCAAATTCGAGCAGATTTGCGACGATTTGATTCACCGCACGATTGAGCCTTGCAAGAAGGCCCTGTCGGATGCCGGCATGAGCGCGTCGGATGTGGATGAAGTGATTTTGGTGGGCGGTTCTACGCGTATCCCGGCCATTCAGAAAATCGTGGAAGAGTTCTTCGGCAAGGCGCCGTCCAAGGGCGTGAACCCCGATGAGGTCGTAGCCGTGGGCGCTTCGATCCAGGGCGCGGTGCTGACGGGCGAAGTCAAGGACGTGCTGTTGCTCGACGTAACGCCGCTGTCGTTGGGGATTGAAACCCTCGGCGGTGTGTTCACGAAACTCATCGAAGCCAACACGACGATCCCGACGCGTAAGTCGGAGACGTTCTCCACGGCGGCCGACAACCAGCCTTCGGTGGAAATCCACGTCTTGCAGGGCGAACGTCCGATGGCGGCCAACAACAAGAGCATCGGCCGTTTCCACCTGGACGGCATTCCGGCCGCGCCGCGCGGCGTGCCGCAAATCGAGGTGACGTTCGACATCGACGCCAACGGTATCTTGAACGTATCGGCCAAGGATAAGGGCACGGGCAAGTCGCAGCAGATCCGCATCGAGGCTTCTTCCGGTCTGAGCGAAGAGGAAATCAAGCGCATGAAGGCCGAAGCCGAGGCCAATTCGGAGGCCGACCGCAAGGCCAAGGAAGCCATCGACAAGAAGAACGCCGCCGACGCCATGGTGTTCCAGACCGAAAAGCAGCTCAAGGAATTCGGTGACAAACTGCCGGCCGACAAGCGCGGCGCCATCGAAGAGGCGTTGAAGGAAGCCAAGGATGCGTTGCAGAAGAACGACGCGGCGGCCATCGACGCGGCGCAGGCCAAACTGACCTCGGCTTGGCAGGCGGCTTCCGAAGAGTTGTACAAGGCCCAGCAGGCGGCCGGCGGCGCACAGGGCGCTCCCGGGTTCGACGGCGCGGCCGGCGCACAGCAGGCTTCGGGCGACACCCAGGCCCAGTCCGACAACAAGGGCGCGGAAGACGTCGAGTTCGAGGAAGTGAAGTAAAAGACGTTCCGTCTTAAAACGCGAAAGGCGACGGCATCTGCCGTCGCCTTTTTCATTACTCGCGCGTAGCGCCGGCCTGCAAGCGCTTCTTGCAGTCTTCGAGCGACTCGTCTTTCCGCTGGAAGAGTTTTGAGATAAACCAGTCGTTGACGCTGTTGAAGCCGGATACGATGCCGCTCTCCATGCTCTTGTAGCCTTTCACCACACCGTTTTCGATTTTGGAAAACCCGTCTTTCGCGGCGTCGCCGATAATGCGGTAGCTCACTTCCACCAGTTTGCCGTCCACGACAACGGTGTCTTTCATTTCTTCTTTTTCCATGTTTACGTTGTTTTGTTGCTGCCCGGATGCCGTCAAACAGAGGCACAGGGCCGCAATGGTTATTATTGAATGTTTCATAGGTTGTTTTTAATTTGCGACTGCAAAATTATTCTCTTTAAATGGCGTATTAAAGTCCAAAAATGCGCTAAAATTGTTCTATTTTTCCTTTTTACTTTCATAAAAGAGTAAAATTGCACAATTTTGTAGCCTTATTGAAAAAGACAATGCGATGACCAAGGCGGCCAACCTGTCGAAGCCCGGTACGAACCTGCTCCCACGGAGCAATATCGAAGTTGAGAAAACCGAATGTATCGAGTGGTACTAAAACGATTTA
>CAMXAS010000139.1 GCA_947179195.1 uncultured Bacteroidales bacterium | reverse complement strand
AACCGCCAGTGGTGGTACGCCACGCCGGATAAGCCCGACGATTGGCAAAAGGTACCCACGGATTGGACGGAAGACATGGTGTCCGGGGTCGCCAAACTCACGGTTCCCAACGCGCCTTACGCGTTTGACCGTTACCGCTTCAAGCTCGAACTCACCGACGGCGGCGACAAGTTCACCAGCGATGTGATGACGCTCGTCGTCAAGCCGGTCAAAGACCTGCGCGTATATATCGACATCGCACCCAACCCGGCGCACGGCGATGCACCTGAGGCGGGCGAAGACGCTCAGAACTGGACGGAAATCACGGCAACCATCTATGTGGGCGACGACGTGACGGCACTTGACTCCATCGACTGGTCGAAGGTACGGGTGCTGACCGACGAGGAACTGCGTCTCTACGGCGATACGGTACTGGATTGGTATCAGATGCTCAAGGATAACGACACGCCGGTAGAGGCGAAAGCGCAGGATGATGCCGACATCGACCCCGAAACCTATACGTTCAAAGCGGAGGGCGAACTGCACGGCAGGGTGCTCAAGGTGGTGGATTTGAGCTACGAAACGCATGACCTTTCGCGCTACTACGCCGTATTGCAAGGCTGCGAACCCAAGACGTCCAATACCGACACCTTGCGTATCTATACCGATTTGTTGCTGGAATGGGCGGCCGACTTCATGTACGCCGAAGACACGTTGGATTACGGCACCACCATCGACGATTTGGATAAGATGAACCTGCCCACCGACCGCGTCATTGCCGTCAAGTTGCAAGACCCCGAAAATCCCGCCACGAAGTGGGAGGAAAAACACCGGATTTCGTCGGCCTACTACATCAAGTGCGGTGACGATGCAATCAACGACGGTTATGCCGACCTGATTACGGAACTGCGTAAGGGCGTCCAGTCGGAAGAAAACGACGAGGTGGTTATCGCCACGCGCCAGTGGTTCTACCGCTTCGGCCCCGACGACGAATGGAAGCCGCTGTTCAATGACCAGCGTATGGGTACCGACTATCACGGAGCATACGTATTCGATATGGACTACGATAGGCACGATTTGGCCTTGGCCGGCGTCCACTTCCCGTGGCACGGCATGCAGTTCATCTCCAAGGCCTATGCCGACTCGGTAGGGGTGGATGCGGACGGCCATGCCATCTACAACTACGCCGACTCCACGCCCATCCTGACGTTGGTGGTTTCCGAACCGCTGCCGGAAGACCTGGCGTTCGAACCCTTCGACGACGAAGGCTCGTGCGACGAATACAACTATGTGGTCGAGCCGAACGCCAAGCACGAATCCTATCGCTACGAATGGAAGATCAAACGTCCGGGCGAGAGTGAATACCAGCCGGTGGAAGGTTTGACGGAACGGGATTCCATATATCACTACGGCCCGGCCACGCCCGAAGACAGGGGCACGATGATCCGGCTCACGCTCCACAACTTCTGCGGTTCCGACTCCACGGAAGCTGAACTGCACGTCATGACGGTGGACCTCGAAGCCAACCCCGCCGAGCTCTGCGCCGACGGCACGCTTGACCTCAAGGCCACAGTCACCGACGGCGGCGCCAACCCCACCTACGCCTGGTACGTCAACGGCACGGCCATGCCCGGCGCCACGGGAGCCGCGTTCACGTTCAACCCGGCGGAAGTGACGGCCACGGATAACGGCCAGTATGCGGTCGAAGTCCGCGTCAAGGCCGACCCGACGCTACAGTTCGTCAACCCGATGGCCTGCGCCGCGGAAACGGTCACGGTTCACCCGTTGCCCGTCAAAGGCACGGCCAAGGTAGAGCCCGAATCGGTTACGGTGGTTGACAGCGCCACGCTGAGCGTATCCCTGGCGGAAGGCTGTAAGGTGGTATGGTCGCCTAAGGAATGGCTCCACGACGACACGGCGGCCGAAACCTCCACGCGCCCGATGCCTACGGGCGGCTCCTACGATTTCTACGCCACGGTGACGAACGAATACGGCTGTTCGATAACCGACACGGTAACGTTGGTTGTGGCCAGCAGCTTTACCTACGACTCCACCGAGGCGGTGGTCGTCATCCCGGCCTTCCCGTTCGAAACGGTCGGTGGCAGCGACCTGTTGCCCGAACCCGACACGACCTTGAAGGTCGTTCAGGTGGGCGATACGCTCCGCATCACGGCTTGTAAGAACAGCATCGCCGTGCTTACCCCGCGTACCTCCGGTGGCGACGCCCCGCTGGTATATGCCTGGGAGGGCATAGAACCGCTGTCGGCGGACGAAGTGGAAGAGGCCGGCTTGAGCCCCTTGCCCGATTCCGTCTTCGCGTTCTACCTCGACGGCTCGGTGGCCGAATTCGGTTGCACGGTTACGGAACGCGGCGGCGAAGGCCTGCAGGTACAAATGCGGGCATACGTGACCTACTACCAGACGCAACACGTCGTGCTGGAGGCCATGCCCAATATGCGCCACAACCGCTACTACGAAAACCAGGTGGTGTTCTTTACGCCGCATCCCGCGCGCTTCGACCACTATGACTACTACAGTTATACCGTGGATGAGGGCGGCGACATCGACCAACGGATAGACAAACGGCAGGCGGATAAGCCCAACTTCCTCTACAAGACCGACTTCAAATATGAGGACGGCGCCGACCGCCGGATTTATGTGGCGGTGGCCGACCAGAACGGATGCCGCAGCTACGACTCGGTTGACCTCAAGGTGTTGCAGTTGCCGAATGCCATGATTTGCAATGACCCGAATTACCCGGAAGCCTGCATCCTGTTCCCCGAATTCCAGGTGGAAATCCACGACTCGTGGGGTCGTCTCGTCAAGGCCCTGGAGAACGGCCTCGGTTGGGACGGCACGCGCGGCGGCAAGCTGGTGGATGGCGGCACCTATTACTACACGGTTAAGTTGCCGACCAACGACGGCTTCACGTTCGTCAAGGGTGCGGTCACCGTGTTCAACAAGGGCAAGAAAAAGTAAGGAGGGCGGCAGCAGATGATGATGAAAATGAAAAAGATAAAGAAACTGATTATGGCCGGAATGGCGCTTCTCGCGATGGCGGGGGGCGCCCGGGCCCAACAGGACGCGCAGTTCAGTCAGTTCTACGCCAACCGATTGTTTTACAGCCCGGCGGCGATTGTCGGTACGGATGAGTTGTTCCGGGCCTCTTTGACCGACCGCGAACAGTGGTGGGGCGGGGGGCGCGACCGGCCTTCCTACCGCCTTTTGAACGCCACGCAGTTTTTCATGGGCAAGAAGATGGGCGTAGGCCTTACGGTTTACGAGTGGAACCAAAACATTGAAACCGACCTTTTGGCCAAACTGTCGTACGCCTATCACCTACAGGTGGGGCAAGAGGCTTTCTTCTCGTTCGGCGTCGATGCAGGGGTGGTGCACGGCTTCTACAAAAGGCCCATTCTACCCGACGGCTCGTACGGGCCGGACGTGGATGAGGCCATCAAGACCAAACCCAACCTCGACCTCGGTTTGGGCGTGGAATTTTACACGCGCGAAATCGTGGCGGGGGTATCGGTGCAGCACCTGCCCATCCGCATCACCAAAGACTCCAAGAAACTGCAACTCCACGCCTATTACTACTTCGGCTATCTGGGCAAAATCAACCGCGATTGGGCCCTGTATCCGATGTTGGTGATGCGTATGGCGGGCCGTTCCACCAACCTCGACATCAGCATGCGGGTGTTCTACCACAACCTGCTCCATTTCGGGGTGGGCTACCGTCTGGACGCCGCCGTCATCATGGCGGGCGTCAACATCGGGCCGCATTTCACGTTCAGTTATGCCTGCGACATCCCGTTGGGCAATATCCGGCACCGGTTCACGATGCCGTCGCACGAATTCGTGCTGACCTACCGTGGTTGTCTGTCCTGCCCGTATCACAACACGATGCCGATAAACGCGTTTGATTAATAGCACAAGAAGAACCGCATGATACATATTCTGAAAACGGTGCGACGGGCGGCATGGCGACTGTCCGCGATTTGGTGGCTCTCCATTTGTGGCATGGCCACAGCGGCATACGCCCAGAAAACAGTTCCATTGGCGGCTTCGGCTTCGCGTCCGGA
>CAMXAS010000138.1 GCA_947179195.1 uncultured Bacteroidales bacterium | reverse complement strand
TTACGACTTCGTAATCTGATAGAGGAAGCGCTTGATACTGCGCTTGGGCGTTTTCTCGAACTCCTCGGTCACGAGCCGCACGCGCGTAATCTGACTGTAAGCCGGCAAGGACACGTTGAGTTCCACGCGGTTCTGTTCCATGATGCGCTGCAAGTCCTCGTACACGAGATTCGCGGCATCGGCCGCCTCGAAATCCGGATAGATGCAAGCCTCCAGACGGCCGCCGCCCACATCCAGCACGAGCGATTCCGATACGAACGGCATCGTGTTCAACACGTCTTCTATTTCTTCCGGATAGATATTCTGACCGCTCGGCCCTAAAATCATGTTCTTGCTGCGGCCCTTGATGAAGAGGTTGCCTTCCTCGTCCAGCAGGCCCAGGTCGCCCGTCCGCATCCAACCGTCCTCCGTAAAGGCGGCGGCCGTCGCTTCCGCGTTCTTGTAATAGCCCAGCATCGTGTTCGCGCCGCGTACATGAATCTCGCCCACCTCGTGCAAGGGGTCGGCCGAATCGATACGGATTTCCATACGGGGCGCGGCCTTGCCGCAGGAGTGCAACACGTGCTTCGCCCAGTCTTCGTAGGCGATGATGGGGCCGCACTCGGTCATGCCGTAGCCCACCGTGTAGGGGAACTGCATCCGCTTGAAGAAATCCTCGGTCTCTTTGTTGAACGGCGCGCCGCCGATGATGATTTCGTAGAACTGCCCGCCGAACGAGGCCACGAGCGTTTCCCGCACCTTGTCGGTCACCGTCTTGTCCAGGAACGGCAGTTTGAGCATCGCCTTGACGGCCGGCCGGTCGATGACCGGTACGATTTTCTTTCGGTAAATCTTCTCGATAATCAGCGGCACGGCGATGATGATGCCCGGCTTGATTTCCTCGAACGCCTCCATGATGACCTTCGGCGACGGGTTGCG
Source organism: uncultured Bacteroidales bacterium (assembly GCA_947179195.1). Taxonomy (GTDB): domain Bacteria; phylum Bacteroidota; class Bacteroidia; order Bacteroidales; family P3; genus CAMXAS01. Next base: position 3,148 of record CAMXAS010000138.1, on the reverse strand, counting down.
CGTAAGGAAGTACACGTGCGCGCCCACCGACATCTCGTACAGGAACTCGAACGCCATGCCGTACATATGCGCCATCGGCAAGAGCGATACCACGGTCTTGTCGGGGCCGAGGTTATGGATGACCTCCGCCGCGAACAACAGGTTCGACAACAGGCTGCGGTACGGCAGCATCACGCCCTTGGAGCTGCTCGTCGTGCCCGACGTATAACTGATCAACGCCAGTTCCTCGTTGTCCTCCTCGTGGAAATGCAGGTCGTCTTTCGTAAACGAACGCGGGTAGCGTTCGCCGAACAGCCGGTTGAGATTGGCGCGGGCCATATCGCAACGTTCCGAACTGCAATACAACACGTTGAAGTCCGTCAACGAATAGATGGCCGAAACCCGTATCATATCGGTGGGGTTCAGGTTCTCCCAAACCACATCCCCGACGAACAACAGTTTGGCTTCGCAGTGGTTGATGATATGGTGCAGGCTCTCCGGTTTGAACTCGTGCAACACCGGCACCACGACCGCCCCGTAACTCAGCGTGGCCAGATAGGTCACGGCCCAGTTGGCGCAGTTCCGCCCGATGATGGCGATCTTGTCGCCTTTCACCACGCCGCATTCCTCGAACAGGATATGCAGTTTGGCGATTTTGCGCGCGATATCCTTGTATTGGTACGTCGCGCCCTTATAGTCGGTCAAGGCCGCATGATCCCAATTGTCCTTGATGCTCTTCTCGATGATCGATAAAAATTTCCCTTCCATATACACGTTTTTTATCGCTGACCAAGCCCGGCGGTATGCCGTAGTCTTGACAAAGTTATAAAAAAAATCCGTATTATTGTTATCTTTGTGACCGGAATAACCGCCAAACCTTTTTGTCATGCGCACAGCCTTCGGATTTTTTCAGGTCTTGCTCCTATGGGGATTCTTCTGCGTCCTGACGCCGGGACGGACTTACGCCCAATCGGCGGCCGGGGCCGACACCGCCTTTTACCCGTCGCTGTCGGACGCGGATTCGACCTTGAACGTTTTACCGGACTCGCTGGCCACGGCCCCCGACACGGTACTACCGCTGGGCGACATCCTGCGGCGGATAACGCACGACAAGGCCTTGGACAGTTTGATTCAGAAACGTTTGGCTTATTACAAGGACCATCCCACGCAGGGCTACAGCGTGCTGTTCTTCTCGGCCAGCGGCAACCATTCCGGCGCCGCCGCGGAACAGGCCAACGAACTGTTCCAGTTCCTCTACCCCGAAACGCCGACCTACCTCAGCTACGACGCCCCCTACTATAAACTCAAGGCCGGCAATTTCCGCACGCGCCTTGAAGCCTCGGCTTTCTTGGCCAAGATTCAGAACGATTACCCGAATGCGTTTGTCGTAAGGGACGTGCTGGATATCAAACATTTGCTTCAGATGGAAGAGCCGGAGCCCGAACCTGAAAACCCTGACGGCGACACCGAAGATACGGACGCCGCCCCCGTCGAATAACCGTCTTTCCTATTCCGCCCGTTCCGCTTCGTCGCCGCAGACCGTCACATGGAAGCCGTCGGCCGCGAAATAGCGTTGCGCCGCCTGTTGGATTTCGGCGGGCGTGATGTTTTCCAAAGTGTCGGCGAATTGACGGTAAAACGCATCGGTCAGACCGAACATCCGCAGGAATTTCCATTTCTCGGCAATCTCGAAAATGCCGTCCATCTCGCGCAGGAAATCGCCCTGATAGACCTGACGCACGATATCCAACTCCTTCCTGCCCGGCTTGCGGTCACAGAGTTTGCGCATCTCGTTGCGGATTTCCGCCACCACCTGACGGCTGCAAGCCTGCTTGACTTCCGAAGCCACAATCCAGACCGTATGCGCGCGCAGCGGCAATATATAGGACGATATGCCGTAGGTATAGCCTTTTTCCTCGCGGATATTCTGCATGATGCGGGAACCGAAATAGCCGCCGAACAGATAATCCAGCACCTTGAACGTCGAAAAATCGGCGGCCGTGGGCGGCATGACCACCTTGCCCATGCGCACCGAGGCCTGCAACGCGCCGGCTTTGGGTACGAAGCCGCTTCGGGCCTCAGGCAAAGCCTCCGACGGGCCGGGCATCGGGGCCGCCTGCCCTATCGGGAAATCCCGTCCGAAACGGTCGGACAAGGCCTTGACGGTTTCGTCGCTATAGCCGCCCGCCAACACGATGCCCGCGTTGGCCGCCACATAGAACTCGCGGTAAAAGGCTTCCACGTCCTCGCGTTGCAGGCGGTCGTAATCCGCCCGCTCGATGTTCTGCCCGTAGGGATGCCCCTCGCCGAACACCTGCGCGAAGAACGCCCGCCGCGACACCTCGGCCACCTTCTGCATGGCAATGTCGAACTGGCTGCGCTGTTTTTCCAGATACAGTTTCAGTTCGGTGGCCGAGAAAACGGCTTCCTTGAAAATCTCCTCGCAGAGCGCGACGATTTCGCGGCTGTAGCGCGCCAACGCATAGATGACGAGCGACGACTGGTCGCGGTCCACATATTTCTCGATATACGCGCCGTAATAGTCGAACCGCTCGGTCATGGCGTCGGCGGAATGGTGCAACGTGGCTTCCAAGAGCGCGTTGCACGCCCGCGCCTGGATGGGTTTACGCTGAAAACAGCTGCCGGCCTCGAAGATGAATTCTATGCGCAACAACTCCGAATTGGGGTCCGGAAACAGATAAAGCGGTATGCCGTTCCCGAGCCTCAGGGTCTCGGGCATGAGCTGACGATAATCGAAATTCATGATTTGGCTGTATAATAAAGCGTCGTGGCGTTCTCTTCCCGCAGGTAGCGTTTGACGGCCGCCTGCATACGCCGCCCGTCCACGGCCGCGTATTTCTCCATTTCCGCCGACAGGTTTCCGGCGCCGCCCATGAGTTCGAAATAACAGAGGTTCGTCGCCTTGTCCAACGCTTTCAGGTTGGAAAACAGCAAAGCCGTTTCCAGTTTGTTCTTGATTTTTTGCAATTCGTGCTCCGACGGCAACTGCGTGGCCAACGTGTCGATTTGCGCCTGCAGGGCGGCTTCCGCCTCGGCATAGCCCACCCCCTCGTTCAGGCGGCCGCGGATATAGAACGTGCCCGGCGCGATATCGGCCGACACATAGGCGTCCAATTCGTTGAACAGCCGCTGTTTCTTGCCGAGTTCC
>CAMXAS010000137.1 GCA_947179195.1 uncultured Bacteroidales bacterium | reverse complement strand
ATATTTGCCCCGTTAAAGGCCGAAAATTTATTAGTTTATTAGAAAGCTAAAAGCATAAAACTATGATGAAGAAACTATTTGCCATTGTGATGGCGTTGCTGTCCGGTTTTGGACTTTACGCCCAACCGATAGGGGGGAGCAATGATGTGTTTCCCGGGGCCAATGACGCCAAGACGGTTATTCTCAGAAAGGCGACGTTCGGGGCACCGGAATGGATGTCGGAAGACGCCCGCTACATTTGTGGGCTGTATGGTTCTGAATCCGGGTTTGTCTATGATTTCGAGAAAGACACTTGTCTCGTATTTTTGGAATACGACGTGGCGGGCTATGTCTCCCCAGACCATTATGTCGGTTACTGGTTTACTTATTACAATGGGGAGTTCTCTCAGCTGCTCAATAAAGACAACCCGGAGGATTACAGCGTTTCCGCCCAGGCGGTGCAGGGGAACTGCAATAAAATCGTGACGATGGTTTATGATAACTACACGACCGCCAGCGGTTTGGTAAAGCATATGAACCACGCCGCCATCCACGACGGCAAAACCGGGCGGCACTTGTTCTCTTTGCCTTATGCCTGGCCCGTACCGGAGGATGACGAAGCGAAGCTCCGTTTCGGTTCGCGCGGTGACTGTATTTCGGGCGACGGTGCCATTGTCGGCGGTCACAGTACCAATCTGAAAGCGTTTAGCAACTGGTCGTTGGCGTTTTGGGACATCAGCGACCCGGACGACATCAAGACGTTCGGATTCGGTTCGGAATACGGTTTTAGCGATCAGGCTTTCGGATTCGGGTCTTTTTACGGGGCCAATTACGACGGTTCGTTGTTGGTCGGCGGTAGCCGGACGAATACCAAGGGCGTTATCGTCCACTACGACCGCGCCAAGAAAGAAATCAGCAAAATCGATACGATTGCGCCGTTGCCGAGTTGGGATTTCCTGGAACTGACGGCGGTATCCGACAACGGCATCGTGCTTGGTTATTGCGGTATGGAATTTGAACCCCACACGCGGGTACCGGTCGTTTATTCGGAACTGACCGGTCTGCTTAAAATGACGGATTTCCTGTACGAATATTATGACATCGACCTGCGTAACCACGACCTCTATACGCCCATGAAGATTTCCCGCAACGGCCTCCGTATGGTCGGCTTCTTCTTCGAGACGGACTATATGGTGCCCTACGTCCACGAATTGAGCGAAACCCGTATCCTTCCGCGCGCCCGCAAAATTTCCGCCCGCGCCGCCCGTGGCGAGGAAAAAGCGTATATCACGTGGCAAGAGCCGCTTAACAGTGAACACAAACTGATTGGTTACAACATCTACCGCGATGATGAAGCGGCACCGCTCAACGCCACGCCGTTGTCCACCTCTACCGCCACTTATACCGACATGACGGTCAAGGCCGGCAGACATACGTATTACGTCGAAGCCGTTTACGAAGACGGTCAGGCCATGAAACAGACCTCCAACCAAATCCAGGTGGTCGCCCCGGGTACTTCCTTCCCGGTACAGACCATCGACCACCGTGTGGATTACAACCGTTTCGCGAACATCTATTGGAGCGTGCCTTCTTCGGAGGTAGCCGCGTTGGCGAAGAACGATATCGTAACGCCGGATGCGGAAATCAAAGGACGGTTCGACTACATCGCCGAAAAAACGGAGGAGTCCGCCACGGTGGAACCGCTGAACGCGCGCCGAGCCAAATCCTATTTCAGTACCACCTTGGACTATATCGCCAACGTCGATATGTTGACTTATTCGGGCCGTGCGGCCGTCAAGGTCGGCGATTACTATTACGTGACCAGCCATATGGGGGGCGGCATCAAGGTTATCGACCGGTTTAACGACGTCGTCAAGACCATTTATCCCGCCAATTTGGGCGTCATCGTGTCGATGGTTTACGTCGAGGAAGAGAATGCGCTGTATTGCGGCACGAGCAAGGGACTTATCAATGTGGTGGATTTGGCCACCGAAGAAATCGTTAACGTCTTTGAAATCCAAGCCGTACATTTGGCATACGTCCCCGATATGAAGGACGGCAAGCCCGGACTGATAGCCGGCGGCTCGCACAACTGCAACACCTACCTGTGGAACGCACAAGAAAAGATGTTCGTGTTGGATCAGGAAAACTACCTCGATTTCGGACCGCTGTACGCCATGGGTTCGGCTTATTACAAGGAGCGTCTTTACGTATCGTCGGCCACCGGCCCTTATCGCAACGAAGTCTATGTTTACGACTGCAAGACGAAACAGTTGATAGAAGGGCCGGTTCAGGTGGTGGAAGATCCGGCCGCGTATAACCTGTTGACCGAAAACGGTAACGCGCTGTTGGTCGCGAATTTGGGTTCCATTACGATGGCGGGCGGCCTGAGTGTCTTTGAATTGGAAGACGGTACGACGGCCTTGGGTATGGTGTTCCAGTGCGCCTACATGACCTCGCGCATCATGCTGTTGGAATTGGAAAGCGCCGAGACCGTAGCGGGCTATGACTTGTACCGTAGCGTGAACGGCGGTGCCTATGCCAAAGTCAACGGCGACGAACCCATGAAATCGCGCCGTTATACCGAAACGATAGACAAAGTCGGTCAATACACCTATTATGTGAAGGTGAAATCTACAGATGGCCCCGACTCCGAGCAATCGCCCACCGATACGCTCGTGATTACCGACCCGGGCACCTGCCCCACACCCGACTTGTCCGCCAAGGAAAGCAACCGCTGGGCGGTACTGGAATGGATGCCCGGCAGTTCCAATGAAGCGCTTGTGGGCGTTGACCTCTACCGCGACGGCAAACACATCGAACGTTTCTGGCTGGAAAATATGCGGTTTGACTACATCGACGAGGCGGCATCCGAATTGGGCACTTACACCTACCGCCTCGAAGTCCTTTACGAAGAAGGCTGCGTGGCGTCGAAGGAAGTTTCCATCACGCTGACGGGCGAAGGGGTAGCCAAAGAACCGTTCGGCTTGACGTACACAAAGGGTATGAATAATGACAAGACTACCTACAAGGTAACGACGACGTGGGAAACGCCCATGTTCGAAGAGCCGCTTTCGCTAAAATACTGCAACGGCTTATTGGGTGCCGCATCCATCGGTTTCGAAAACTTCTACGAATGCTGGGGACTTATCGGCTGGCGCGAACACGATTTGGATCTCTACCGAGACCTCTACCTCGTGGGGATGGAATACATCGTCGGCGATGTGCCCACCACGTATGAAGCCCTCGTTTACATAGACAACGAACAGGCTTACAGCCAGAAAGTATCGCAGTTTGCGCCGAGAGAATGGCGGACGGTCATGTTCGACCAATCGTTCGAGATGGATCAGAAACAGGAAATAGCCGTCGGTTTCCACACGAAATACAGCGCTGAAGCCCCCGGTGTTTTGGCGATTGACCAAACGGTGACCGTAAACGGGAAAAGCAACATCGTTTCGCTTGACGGCGGCGCCAATTGGAGCACGCTTCAGACCGGCGGTTACCCGGGGAGCTGGCTCATCGGCGCCCTGGTCGTACACAAACGCGATTTGGCCGCCGCCAAGAACGCTGACGGCTCGATCAACCACGCCAAACTGGCCGGCAGCATCATGCACATGGCCATGGAAGGGAAACCGCTGAATGCCCAAAAGGCAACGTTACCCAACGCGACGTTCAGCGTCAAACCCTCCACCAAAGCGCCGTTGCAACTGACCGGCTTCAATGTTTACCGCAAGAGTGCCGACGAAGACAGCCAGGAAGTCAAACTCAACGACGCCCCGTTGACGACCTTCACTTGGCTGGATCCGGTGGTTAATCCCGGTGACTACGACTACGAGGTCGGCGCCGTCTATGCCGACGGAAAAGAAATCAGAGCCTCGGTATTCGTTGAACTGAGAAAGGTGGCCAACGAGGATATGGACAAAGCGCTCGAACTGAACGTTTATCCTAACCCGGCTACCGAATGGATTAACGTGGATGGCGAATACGAAACGTTGCAGATCTTCGACTTCGGCGGACGTCTGTTGCGCACCGTCCCCGCCGCCAAGCAAATCCAACTCGGCGACCTGACGCCCGGTACCTATATGCTCCACTT
>CAMXAS010000136.1 GCA_947179195.1 uncultured Bacteroidales bacterium | reverse complement strand
TAGGCGGGTTCCGTTTCCATGGGCGTACCGCCGGTTGTGGTATATACCATCTTGAAATAGCGCGCCTCGTCGGCCGAAGCGCCGAGGCCGTGGTTCTTCCACGTCAACTTGAACGGTTTGGCGTTGCCTATCGTCACCGTGCTGCCCGTGGGCGGCGCGGCCGGGTTGAGCTCCGTCCATCCGGCGGTACCCTTGCCCGCATCCGTCGTCGCGTAATAATACTTGACGGTGGAAGCGTTTACATCGTCGGCATTGTCGCCATCTACAAACACTTGCAATTCAATGTCGCCGGTGGTGCAGACATCCGCATCGCCCTCCAGATTCAACTTGTCGGACTTGTGAACGTCGGCCTTGATGGGGTCAGACGCCACGTTGTCGCAGGGCGTACCCGTCACTTCAACCCAATAGTAATAGACACCCGGAGTCAGGTTCGCCGGGAACGGATAGTCGTAGCCCGTGGTGAAACCGCTTTGAGCCGTGGCCTTCTTCGTAAGGTCGGGCTTGGTGGGGTCGGCGGTGGAGGCCGGCGCGTAATACAACGTGGTGTTTTCCACTGTGGCGCTACCCTCGCGGTTGCCGCCCGTCATATTGATGACGTGCTTCTGACCGCGGTCTATCGTCAGGTCGGTGAGACCCGTCGCCCACGTGATGACCGGTTTTACGAGCGGGTTGACCGCCGTCACCGTCGTATGGTCGATGGCCATGGCGCAGGTGGCGTTTTTGTCGGTGGCATAGATGCCCGACTTGGCCACGAAATAGTAGTGCGTGGTGCCGGAGAACATGGCCTGCGGCGTGCCCGTGGCCGTATAGGTGACCGTGGCGCTCGTGGCCGTCTTGGCGAAAGCGGTGGTGCCGTTTACCGGCTTGGCCGTGCCCGCGATGATCTCGGCTTTCAAATCGTCATCCGATTTAGACGTATTGAACGCATAGATGTCGAAGCCTTCCGTATTGGTTTGCGCGATGGGCGTAAACGTGACGGAAGCGTTTTCGGTGAAGCACTGGTTACCGCTTATCGAGCCGCTGTACTTGATGGTGGGGCTCGGATAAACCTTCACGGTCTTGACCGCGGAATAAACCGTACCGCAGGGCGAACCCGAAACGGGCGCGATTTCGTAGCGGACGTAGTAGGTCTTTTCGGCCGAGGGCGCGGGGGTTACCGTCAGGGTTTGGGTGGCCGAACCGCTTACCCCCGCCTTGGTGGCGGTGGCCAAAGCCGTGGGCGTACCCGTGGAAGGATCGGTATCGTAGATGTTGAACTTGACGTTGGCAGTGGCCGGTTCGAAGCCCGAGGCCGTCGCCGATACCGTAAAGCCGGTGCTGGTGGCGCAGACCGCGTCGATATCGCCCAGCGTGCCCGCCGTCAGCGCACCGTAGAGTTTGAGGGTGTAAGTACCCTTGGTGCCTTCATCGCAAGCCGCGCCGTTCTTCATCTTGACCTGGAAGTCGTAGGTCTTGACGGCGTTGGCCGCCGGAGGCGTAATCTTGCTGTCGGTGAGGCTTACCGTCAACGTGTTGGCGGCGGCCTGCGCGGTGCCGTCCGCTACCGTGCTCCACGTTTGCCAAGCGCCGCCGTCCACCCGGTATTGCCAAACGGTGACCGCAGTCGCCGGCGTGGTGGCATTGGGGGTAAATTTGAGGTTGACGGTCTTACCCGTCAGGTTTTCGGCACAGATGGCCGTGTCGGTCTTGCCGCGCGGGTCATCCGCCAACGAACCGTTAGGCGTACGGCTGGCATAAACGCTGACGGGGAACGTCTTTCTCAACGTGTCGGTCGAGGTCATGGCCGGACACGTTATATTATAGGTAGCCAGACCCGCGCTACGTGCAAACGTACGCTGATAGGTCTCGCGCAGTTCGTATTTGTTTTCGATGTCGGCTCCCACAGGCGCGCCCGCCGTGGTGACGGCCTGCGTGGCAACCTCTGCCGCCGTGAACGAATAGGTTTCGGCGGTACCAGCCGGTGCGGCCGACGACCACATCTTATACCAAGCGTATTTCGTGGCGTCGGTGGGGTTGGTTTCGCCCGACAACTTGTCGGCGTCGGGCAAGGCCGTCAGCTTGGCCGCCGGCTCCAGTTTCAGTTTAACCGGCGTGGGGTTGCAGACCAGGAAGTCGGATACCAATGCATCGCCGGCCTGCTTGCGCAGTTTGACCGCCAAGTTGCTCTCGTTGCTGAGCGAGGACGGGTTGGGACGGATGACGAAGTGGATGGAGTCGGTATATACATCACTGGAACCCGTACGTTCCACTTTCACCCAAATGCGCCATTCGCCGGCGGCCGTCATACTGCCGTCGGTCTTGGTGTTGAAGTCGCAGCCCGTGGTATTGGCCGCGATATTCGTGCAGGACTTGCCGGTCGTAACCGTACCCAGCGTAACCGTGTTGCCGCTTATGGCCGTTACGGGCGCATAATACCACGTGGCCTTGGTGATGGCACCGCGGCTGTCGGCTTTGACTTGGAACGTCTTGCCGGTGTTGGCGTCGGACGAGCAGATGGCCACGGCGTTGGTCTTGGTCAAGGCCACCGTAGGCTTGCCTTTTTCCACAATCTGGTCGGGGCCGCAGGTAACGCCTATCACCGTAAACGCCTTGGTCATACCGGCGTTGCCCGTGGCAGGCCGTGCATCGTCAATCCAAACCTCGGTGGGACAGCCGTCGGCCGTTACCGTCTTGGTTATCTTGACGTAATATTTATTTTCGCCCGCCGACAAATCCGAAGCCTTGACCACGAGCGTATTGGCATCGGTGCCGACCTTGGCGCCCGTCCGGCTACCTTTATGCCATTCGTAGCTTAGCGTGGCCGTAGTGCCTACGCCCGCCAGGGTGGCGTCGTCGAGCGTGACGCTCAACGTGGTCTGGTCGGTGGACGTAGCCCCCGTACAGAGCGTGTAGGTCATGAACGAGGTGTCCTTGATGCGGACGACGGGACGCGCCACATAGGTTATCTGCTTGACTTCGGAGTAGAACGTATCGCGGCAGGTATTGTTCTTCATGGGCACTACCATATAATAAGAGCCGTCGATCGTGTCGCCGGTAGCCTTTATCTTCAGCGCGGTCGTATTGGCGCCGCTATAAGCACCGGCGTTTATAATAAGCTTATCCTGCGACTTTTTGGGTTGCGTTTCGCCGGCTTTCAGCTTATACCACTGGACGCTGGTGCCGTCTTGACTGCCGACGGCACCCGTGGTGTTGATGGTGGCCGTCAACGTAATGTCATTGTTCGCGCAGACCTTGCCGCCATTGGGTACCGCAACTGTCGGCGTGTTCAACTTGGGCAAGGGGTTGATGGTAATCGTGGTGGTTTTTGTCGAATCCTTAGCCGAACAGCCCTTGTCGGTTACGGCGTGTACGACCAAACGATAGACATCGCTGACCGCCGTCGTGGCACCGGCGTCCAACGTGGCCGCAATGCCCGTCCAGGAGGCCGAGGTCAAATCCGCATCGGCAGCCGTAGCCGGGTTGGCCGGCGCTTCCGCGCCCGAGCCCCGTTTCTTGTACCAACGGTAGCTCCACGTAACACCGCTGTTTGCCGTGCCGCCTATCGTAGGCGTAAGGTCGAACGTCTCACCGTCGCACAGGGTCTTGCCCGAGGCCGCCGTCACGGTAGGCAGGTTCGGCATCGGGTTGACGATGCGCCCGCCCGCCGTAGAGAGCGGATAAACCGTGTCGCAGGTGATGGACTTAACCGTAGAATTGCTCACTTTAGAGTCCGTGGTGGTGCGGACCTTGCGGTAAGCGTAGTAGTAGTCGGTCTGCGTGGACGTAATGCCGGCCGTGGTGCCTGTCGAAGCATTGTCGGCCGTGCCCGAACCCGGTACAACCGCAAGGCCGGTGGGCATGTCGGGCACCGTGGCGGACGTACCCTTGTACCACCGGTATTCGAGATGGCTGTTAGGTGAGGTCAAGGTCGGCATACCGTTCAGATAGGCATATACGGTCGGGCCCGCGCACACCGTCAGCGAGTTGGTGCCGGTGGCCGGCTTGGTGGCGGACTCAGACAACCAAATCGTGCCGCCGTTTACAACGGTGGGTTCGGGCATCGCGCCCACGATATATTCCACCTTGTCGGTCGGGAGATTGGTATTGTTGCCTTCACGCGTTACGATAGCCTGATAGA
>CAMXAS010000135.1 GCA_947179195.1 uncultured Bacteroidales bacterium | reverse complement strand
ATATGAAACCGACCATCCCCCCCATAGACCGCCGCCTCATCAAGGCCGAACTGACCGAAGAGACGTTTCTCCGCTACACCAACTTCGGGCATCGGGAGGTGCATATCGTGACGGCGCACAACGCGCCCGACACCATGCTGGAAATAGGCCGACTGCGGGAGTTGACGTTCCGCGCCGCCGGCGGCGGTACGGGCAAGGAGACCGACATCGACGAGTTCGACACGATGCCGGTGCCTTACAAACAGTTGGTGGTATGGGACACCGAAAACGAGGAGTTCGTGGGCGGCTACCGCTTTATCGAAGGCGCCCAGACGGCTTTCGCGCCCGACGGGTCGCCCCTGCTCTCGACCACCGAAATTTTCAAGTTCTCGCCCCGCTTCCTGACCGACATCCTGCCGCACATCATCGAACTGGGACGGTCGTTCGTGCAGCCCAAATACCAATCGACGCGCAACGGCATCTTCTCGCTCGACAACCTGTGGGACGGCCTGGGCGGCTTGGTCCATGCACACCCCGAAATACAAGGCTTTTTCGGCAAGGTGACGATGTACGAACACTTTGAGAAGGAAGCGCGCGATACGTTGCTGTACTTCGTGCAGAAATATTTTCCAGACCCCGACCGGCTGGTCTATCCCGTGGAACCCCTGGCGTTGGAGACCGACCCGGCGGCCTTGGCGGCCTTGTACGACGGCCTGCCGCTTGAAGAAGCCTACAAGGTGATGTCGCGACGCGTGCGGGAACTGGGCGAAAACGTGCCGCCGCTGTTCAACTCCTACCTCAAGCTCTCGCCCACGATGCGTTCGTTCGGCACGGCCGTGAACCACCATTTCGGCGACGTGGAGGAAACCGGCATCCTGATCCGGATTGCGGAAATCTACGCCTCTAAGAAAGAACGGCACATCCCCACCGATGCCGATGCGCATTTGTTAAAACGGTAACATTTTCAACTTCATGGCAACCCAACCGACCAACCCGAATCTTGACGAATGGCCGATACCCGATAACTTCAAGCGGGAGACCGTCATGGCCTCGGCCGACCGCCTGCCGCTGGACGTGCTGAGCGTGACGCCGGACACGGCGCCCGTGGGCGTTCTGCAACTCGTACACGGTATGTGCGAGCACAAGGAACGCTATATCCCGTTCATGCAGTACATGGCCGACCACGGCTGGGTTTGCATCATCCACGACCACCGCGGACACGGACGGTCCATCCATAAGACCGAAGACCTCGGCTATTTCTATGCGGGCGGCTACCGCGCGCTCGTGAACGACATCCGCGTCGTGAACGGCTTGATACGGCAACGGCATCCCGACCTGCCGCTCGTTCTGTTCGGGCACAGCATGGGTTCGATGGCCGTGCGCGCCTACGTCAAGCGGGACGACCGCCACTTGGCGGGACTTGTGGTATGCGGCTGCCCGGGCTATACCCCCAGCGCCATGGCCGGCCGCTGGCTGGCTTGGGGCATCGGCCTCTTCGCCGGCGGACACGCCCGACCGAAGCTTCTGCAAAGACTGAGTGTCGGCGCCTTCAACTTCCGCTTCCAAAACGAGGGTTCGGCCAACGCCTGGGTGTGCTCCGACCCCGAAATCGTGGCGGCCTATGACCGCAACCCGCTCTGCAACTATCAGTTTACGGTCAACGGCTTCCGCAATATGTTCGACCTCATGCTGTACGCTTACAACCCCAAGGGTTGGGCGATGCACAACCCGGATATGCCGGTGCGATTCATCTCCGGCGAGGACGACCCGTGTATGTTCGACCGGAGGCATTTCGACGCCGCCGTGGAACGGATGCACGAGGTGGGCTACCGCAACGTCTCGTTCAAACTCTATCCGCGTATGCGTCACGAAATCCTGAATGAAATCGGCAAGGAACAAGTGTGGGCCGACCTGCTCGCCCATATCGAAACCTTGCGGTAAACGCCCGAGAGCCCGAAAGGAACGCCATGCAAATCAAAGAAGCCGAATTCGTTATCAGCAATACCGACTACCGCAAGTGTCCCAAGACGGACGTGCCGGAATTCGCGTTTATCGGCCGCTCCAACGTGGGCAAGTCGAGCCTCATCAATATGCTGTGCGGCAACAAGGCCCTGGCCAAGACCTCGTCGCAGCCCGGCAAGACGCAGTGCATCAACCATTTCTCAATCAACAAGAACGCGATGTATTGGGTGGATTTGCCCGGCTACGGCTATGCGCGTACGTCGAAGGAGTCGCGCGAGAAATGGCGCAAGATGACTTACGACTACTTGGAATACCGCGAGAACTTGGCCTGCGTCTTCGTGTTGGTGGACGGCCGGCACGAACCGCAGAAATCGGACGTGGCCTTCATCAACTGGCTGGGCGAACACGGCGTGCCGCTGGCCATCGTGGCCACCAAGGCCGACAAGACGTCGCAGAACGAGGTGCAGCACAACTTGGCCATGCTCAAACGCGTGCTCTCGGCCACCTGGGAAAGCCTGCCGCCCATCTTCATGACCTCTGCGCTCAACGCGACGGGCAAGGCCGAACTGCTGGATTATATGGCCGCGGTTGTGGATACGATGCGGGAAGGATAATAGAGCCACTTGCTTCTACACTTAATTTTCCTTATATTTGTGCGCATTTTTAGGCAACTATGGCCACGGCTTGGTTATGGTTGTGACTTGATTTGAAAACTATATAATTACTTACCGATATGAGCAACGAAAAATTGTTTGCGGAATTTCCTCCCGTCAGCACGAAAGAATGGGAAGATGTGATTACCAAAGACTTGAAAGGAGCCGACTACGAAAAGAAACTGGTTTGGAAAACCGGTGAAGGCTTCAACGTCAAACCGTACTATCGCAGCGAAGACCTCGAAGCCTTGGGTTACCTGCAGTGCGAACCGGGTCAGTTCCCCTACCTGCGCGGCGAAAAGGCCGAAGGCAACGACTGGGAAATCCGTCAGGACTTTCATGTTCAAGATATCAAGGCGGCCAACGCGCTGGCGGCCGAAGCCGTTAAACGCGGCGTGAAGGGCGTGGGCCTGTGCGCCAAGGGCGTGGAAACGGCCGAACAGATGGCGCAACTGCTCCACGGCATCGACCCGATGACGACGGCCATCCACTTCATGTGCTCCAAGTCGTTCGGCAAGACGCTGGACTTGTTTGTGGCCTATCTGAAAGACAACAAGATTGACCCGGCGAAGGTCAAGGGCTCGGTAGCGTTCGACCCGATTGCGTTCGCGCTCAAACACGGCGAATTTTACGAAAGCTACGCCAAGAACATCGAAGAGGCGAAAGCCCTGTTCGCCCGCTTTACGAAAGAGTTGCCGCTGTTCCGCCTCGTGAGCGTGAAAGCCGGTATGCTCCACAACAGCGGCGCGACGATTACGCAGGAGTTGGGCATGGGCCTGGCCTGGGCCAACGAATACCTCGGCGCGCTGACCGATGCCGGCCTGAGCGTGGACGAAGTGGCGCCCCGCCTGACGTTCTCGTTCTGCACGGGCTCCAACTACTTTATGGAAATAGCCAAACTGCGCGCCGCCCGTATGCTGTGGGCGCAGATTGTAGCGCAATACAAGCCGGCCAAGGAAGAATCGGCCGCGGCTTTCATCCACTCGTCGGCTTCGGCTTGGAACAAGTCGATCTACGACCCGTACGTGAACCTGCTCCGCTCCACGACCGAGACGATGAGCGCGGCCATCGGCGGCGCCAACTCGATTCACGTGAGCAACTTCGACGAAGCCTACCGCAAGCCGGACGAATTCGGTTCGCGTATCGCGCGCAACCAGCAGATTATCCTGAAAGAGGAATCGTTCATGGATAAAATCGTGGATCCGGCCGCCGGCTCGTACTATATCGAAAACCTGACCGACTCGATTGCCCGCTACGCTTGGGAACAGTTCCTCGCCATCGAGGAAAAGGGCGGTTTCGCCAAGGCCGTGGAAGCCGGCTACATCCAAGACGAAGTGGCCCGCAGCGCGGCGCAACGCGATGCCGACCTCGCCTCCCGCAAACTCGTTTTGACGGGCGTTAACCAATACCCGAACCTGAACGAAAACATGGCCAAGGAAATCGAAGACACGCACTGCGGCTGCGGTTGCGGCTGCAAGGCCGGCGCTTTCAAGACGCTGAAGCCCTACCGTGGCGCGGCGGCTTTCG
>CAMXAS010000134.1 GCA_947179195.1 uncultured Bacteroidales bacterium | reverse complement strand
CCATGAGGACGGCCATGGCCAAAAAGGCCATGGCGGCGAGGAGCCGCCGGCCGGCCCCATCCGCTACCGCCGGCAACTCAACCGCACGCAGACCCTCGTAGGCGGC
This sequence comes from uncultured Bacteroidales bacterium, assembly GCA_947179195.1. Classification (GTDB taxonomy): domain Bacteria; phylum Bacteroidota; class Bacteroidia; order Bacteroidales; family P3; genus CAMXAS01. The sequence continues at coordinate 4,031 of CAMXAS010000134.1, read as the reverse complement.
CCGCATTTCCATACGGGCTATCTCGGGCTGACGTCCGCCATCGAAAAAGACCTTTCCGACATCGACTCGTTCGTTGTATATATGTGTACGGCCGGCCAGGCCGTCCTCAAGGCCGACGGGCAGGTGGTGGAAATAGGCATGGGCGAACTCGTGCTGTTGCCCGCCACCACCGACCGCGTGGCGCTCTATCCCGACGTAAAGGGTTGTGAATTGCTGGAAGTATATATGCCTGTGGAGCCGGAACGCCCGTCCGAAACGGCGCAAAACCCCGCCTCCGCTTGGCTCAATTAGTAAACACTGACGTATGAATACCGCATTATCCATCGTGTTCCTGGGGTTGCTCGTGTTCCTGGCCCATTTCTTCGCGGCCATCTACACGCGGCGCAATATCCCCGACGTGTTGTTGCTCATGATTATCGGCCTGCTGTTGGGGCCGGTGCTGCATTGGGTCAGCCCCGACAGTTTCGGCGTGGGCGGCTCGGTGTTCGTGGCCGTCACGTTGGTCGTCATCCTGTTCGAAAGCGGCACCTCGCTCACGCTCGACGTCTTGCAGTCGTCGTGGAAACAGACGGTCACGCTCTCGTTCGCGGGCTTCTTCGTGGCCATGGTGCTGACGGCCGGCATCGGGATGCTGTTCGGCATGGATATCCTTACGTCCCTGCTGCTGGGCGCCATCCTGGGCGGCACCTCGTCGGCGGTCGTCATCCCGCTGGTCAAGAACCTGCAACTGGGCGAGGAGTCGCGCACGGTGCTGATTTTGGAATCGGCGGCCACCGACGTGCTCTGTATCGTGTTCGCCTTGGCTTTCCTCGAAGGCCTTAGGAGCGGCAACGTCAATGTGGGCGGCGTTGTGGGCAACGTGCTTTCGTCTTTCGTGTTGGCGGGGCTGTTGGGCTTCGCGGGCGCGGTGCTGTGGTCGCGCCTCATCACCAGTATGCGCAAATTGCAGAACTCCATCTTCACCACGCCGGCTTTCGTGTTCATCATCTACGGCGTGGCCGAGATTTTGGGCTATAGCGGCGCCATCGCGGCCCTGGTGTTCGGCATCAGCATGGCCAACATCGACACGATTCACAACCCGCTCTTGCTCCGCATTATGGGCGGCAAGGGGCATCAACTTAACCGCACCGAAAAGATTTTCTTCGGCGAAATCGTGTTTTTGCTCAAAACGGTTTTCTTTGTATATATCGGTATGTCGATGGAGTTCAACGACGTCAAGTCGCTGTTGGCGGGCTTGGCCATCACGTTCGTGCTGTTTGCGGGCCGCATCGTCCTCACGCGCTTCGTCATGCCCAAATCCGCGCCCATCTTCGACAAAACCATCACGTCCATCATGATACCCAAAGGGTTGGCCGCCGCCGTTTTGGCCGGCATCCCGCTGGCGGCGGGCGTGTCGGGCGGCGAGTTCATCCGCAACACCACCTACGCCGTCATCCTGTTCTCGATTCTGTGGGTGTCGATAATGATACTGCTCGTCGATAAGTGGCCGGCCATGCGCCGCTTCTACTTCCTATTGTACGGTGTGCGCGACGAAGCCGAACAGGGCAAGAGCCTCTTTATCTCCACCAAAGACACGGGCGAGGAAGACGAGGACGGTATCGGCGTGCTGAGCCGCTCGGCCTCGGCCCTGCTCGACTACTACAAACGGAAGACCGGCGAAACCCCGCACAAAGCCGTGGACGGCACCCAAGCTGAAGCCGCGGACGAAACCCCGCACCACACCGTCAGCGAGGAACTGCGAAAAACGGAGAGCGATGAATGTAAATGATGTAGATATCTTCGTGCCGTGCTGCGTGGATCAACTCTATCCGCAAACGGCCTTCAACATGATTAAGGTGCTCAAGCATCTCGGCGTCAAGGTGCATTACAACGCCGAGCAGACGTGTTGCGGCAAGGGCGCGTTCACCAACGGCTATTGGGACGAGGCCAAGGAAATAGGCGAGAAGTTCATCCGCAATTTCGGGCATGGCCGCTACATCGTTTCCCCCTCCGCCGACTGCGTGGGCTACATCCGCAACCATTACGCCAAACTGTTCTACAACACGAGCCTGCACTTGGAGTACAGGCAACTACAGAACTGCATCTTCGAATTTACCGACTATCTGGTCAATATGCTGCGCGTCACCGACCTGGGCGCGGTGTTCCCGCACAAGGTGACGTACCACGACGCCTGTTCGGCCCTGCGCGACTACGGCATACGCGAAGAACCCCGGCTGTTGCTCTCGCACGTGCGCGACTTGGAGTTGGTGGAAATGGATAAGAGCGAGCATTGCTGCGGCTTCGGCGGCACGTTCTCTTTGAAATACGAGCCCCTTTCGGTGGCCATGACCGAGCAGAAAATCAGCAACGCGCTGGCCACGGGCGCGGAATACATCGTTACCACCGAGGTAACGTGTATGGCGCAGATGGAAAGTTATATCAAGAAACAGAAATTGAACATCAAGTGCCTGCACGTGGCCGACGTACTCTCGTCCGGCATCGGCGCCGACTTGGTGTAAAATTTACTTGCCTTCGGGCGTCTCGGCCTTTTCTACTTTTACTTCCGGCTTCATCTGCGGGAACAGCAACACGTCCTGAATCGAGTGCGAGTCGGTCATAATCATGCTCAGACGGTCGATGCCGATGCCCAAACCGGCGGTGGGCGGCATCCCGAATTCCAACGCGCGCAGGAAGTCTTCGTCCAACACCATCGACTCCTCGTCGCCGCGCTTGCCCAGTTCCAACTGCGCTTCAAAACGTTCGCGCTGGTCAATCGGGTCGTTGAGTTCCGAGTAGGCGTTGCAGATTTCCTTGCCGTTGCAGATGGCTTCGAAACGTTCGGTCAAGCCCTCCTTGCTGCGGTGTTTCTTCGTCAGCGGCGACATTTCGATGGGGTAGTCGTAGATGAACGTCGGCTGGATGAGTTTGCCCTCGCAGGTTTCGCCGAAGATTTCGTCAATGAGTTTGCCCTTGCCCATGGAGGCATCTACGGGCACGCCTAATTTCTGCGCCGTGGCGCGCAGGGCGGCTTCGTCCATATCCGAAATGTCGATGCCCGTAAAGTGCGCGATGGCTTCGGCCATCGTAAAGCGTTTCCAAGGCCGCTTGAAGTCGATGATGTTGCCGTCCACCTCTACCTGCGTCTTGCCGTGCAGGGCCAAAGCCACGGCTTCCACCATCTCCTCCACGAGGTTCATCATCCATTCGTAGTCCTTATAGGCTACGTAGAGTTCCATCTGCGTGAATTCGGGGTTGTGGAAACGGTCCATGCCCTCGTTGCGGAAGTCTTTGGAAAATTCAAACACGCCGTCGTAGCCGCCTACAATCAGGCGTTTGAGGTAGAGCTCGTTGGCGATACGCAGATAGAGCGTCATATCGAGCGTGTTGTGGTGCGTCTTGAACGGACGGGCTGCCGCACCGCCGTAGAGCGGTTGCAGGATGGGCGTCTCCACTTCGAGATAGCCTTTTTCTTCCAAAAAGCGGCGCATCGTGTTGACGAGGCGCGTGCGTTTGACGAACACGTCGCGCACCTGCGGGTTCACAATCAAATCCACATACCGCTGGCGGTAACGCTGTTCGGGGTTCGTGAACGCGTCGTAAGTTTGCCCGTCCTTCTCCTTGACGATGGGCAGCGGGCGCAACGACTTGCTCAGCATCGTGAACGACTTGACGTGTATGCTGATTTCGCCCATCTGCGTCACGAATACGAAGCCCTTGACGCCGATGATGTCGCCTATGTCGGTCAGTTTTTTGAAAACCTGGTTGTAAAGCGTCTTGTCCTCGCCCTCGCAGATTTCATCACGTTTGATATAGAGCTGGATGCGTCCCTTGCTGTCCTGCAATTCGGCGAAAGAGGCCGCGCCCATGATGCGGCGGCTCATCAGACGGCCGGCAATGCTGACTTCTTGGAATTTTTCGGGGTTTTTCTCAAATTCCGCCTTGATTTGCGCGGTGTTGACGTTCACCTCGTATTCGGGGGCGGGGTAGGGGTTGATGCCTAATTTTTCAAGTTCCTTGAGCGATTGGCGCCGGTAAATTTCCTGGTCGGTCAG
>CAMXAS010000133.1 GCA_947179195.1 uncultured Bacteroidales bacterium | reverse complement strand
TACAACTTCAAGTCATCCGGGAGCAGACGCAGGAAGTCGTCCGGAAATTGCAGAAAAAACATTTCGCGCAGGCGGAAGCCGTCATCAAGGAGGTTTTGGACACGGACGGGCTCCGTCGCAAGACGCAGCAGGAGCTGGACGCCTGCCTGGCGCAGGGCAAGAAGGCCGCCAAGGAAATCGGCGCGCTGATGGGGCAGGGCCGCAAGGAGGAGGCGCAGGCGCTCTCCGCTCAGACCGGCACGCTCAAGGAACAGGCCAAGGCCCTGACGCAGCAACTCAACGACTGTGACGAGAAGTTGAAGCGCCTGCTCTATACGATTCCCAACACGCCGCACGAGTCGGTGCCCGAAGGCCGCACGGCCGAAGACAACCACGTGGAACGGCAGGTGGGCGAAATCCCCGCCCTGCCCGCCGACGCGCTGCCGCACTGGGAGCTGGCCGCCAAATACCAACTCATCGATTTCGAACTCGGCAACAAGATTACGGGGGCGGGCTTTCCCGTCTATAAGGGCAAGGGCGCCCGTCTGCAACGCGCGCTCATCAATTTCTTCCTCGACCGGGCTACCAAGGCCGGCTACCTGGAAATCATGCCGCCGCTCGTGGTCAACGAGGCCTCGGGCTACGGCACGGGCCAGCTGCCCGACAAGGACGCGCAGATGTATCACGTGGGGCTCGACAACCTGTATCTCATTCCCACGGCTGAGGTGCCCGTCACCAACCTTTACCGCGACGTCATGCTCTCGGAAAAAGACCTGCCCGTCAAGAACGCCGCCTATTCGGCCTGCTTCCGCCGCGAGGCCGGCTCCTACGGCAAGGACGTGCGCGGCCTCAACCGCCTCCACCAGTTCGACAAGGTGGAAATCGTGCGCATCGAGAAACCCGAAGTGTCTTACCAGGCCCTGGAGGAGATGTGCCGTCACGTGGGCGGGCTCATCGAGGAGTTGGAGCTGCCTTACCGCGTGCTGCGGCTCTGCGGCGGCGACATGAGTTTCACCTCCGCGCTGACGTTCGATTTCGAAGTGTTCTCGGCCGCGCAGAAGCGTTGGCTGGAAGTGAGCTCGGTGTCCAATTTCGAGACCTATCAGTCCAATCGCATGAAGTTGCGCTACAAGGACAATAACGGCAAGACCGTGGTGCCGCATACGCTCAACGGCAGCGCCATCGCCCTGCCGCGTATCGTGGCCGCCCTGCTCGAGAACCATCAGGACGCCGACGGCATCCGCATCCCCAAGGCTTTGGCGGAGTTCACGGGCTTCGACCGGATTTAAGCCTTTCTCTTTCATGCGATATCTATCCGCAGGCTTGGGCTTGCTGTGCGCGTTGCTGTGCGTGCTGACGCCGGTTTCCGCAGGGATTCCGGGTGACCCGACGGGCCGGCTTGCGCCGGTGACGGCGGCCGAGACGCCGCCGGACGGCAACACGTGGCAGGTGGCCGCGCGTCTGGCGCAAAGCGGCGACTACGAGAAAGCGGCGGCGCTGTATGCCTCGGCCTACGCGCAAGACCCCAACCCCGTCCTCTACCGCCAATATCTGGAAGTTTTGTTGAAACTCGACCGCTACAAGGAGGCCGAGGCATTGGCCTTGCGGCAGATGCGGTCGGCCGCCAAGGGTGGCCTGCCGCAAGCCGGCGCGCGGTACCGCGTGGATTTGGGACAAATCTACTTGGCGCAGGGCGCCGCGTCCAAAGCGCAGAAGGCCTTTTCGCAGGCCGTGGACGACTATTGGACGCAGGGCGGCGTGGGGGCCGGCGTCAGCCTCGACGAGCTGTCGGAGGCGCTTTGGACGCAGTCCGGTACCGCGCGCTACAGCGCCGCGCTTTACGAGGCGGGGCGTCGGGTGCAGCCGTCGGCCTCCGCGGATGGATGTCTGCCGTTTGCCTACGAGCTGTTCAAGGCCTATCTGCACCTCGGGCAGATGGACCGCATGACGGCGGAGGCCCTGTGCTTCGTCCAGCCCAAGCGGGAGGGGCGTGAGGGCGGCTACGAAGAAGCCTTGGCGCAAATCGAGGCCGACTGGCAGGCGTATTTCTACCGGGCCGGCGACGGAGCGCAGGCGGCGGCCACCGCCCAGTCCCCGGCTTTCCGTCTCAAAAAAGCCCTCTACGCCTATTGGCAGAAAGACCCGCTGAACCGCGAGGTGGCCGAATGGCTCCGTTGGGTAGCCTTGCAGGACGGCGACTACGAGGAGGCCCTCCGCATGGCCGCCGCCTTCAAGGACTTCCACTACGACGGCGGGGTCAAGATACTGGAAACCATCCGTCTAATCATAGAAAACGGCGCCGACGCCGTGGCCGTCGCCGCCTTGGAAAACCTGTCGGCGCAGGCGGAACAGCGGCCCGACGACTATCTGCCGGACGTCCGGAGGGCGGCGCGCCAGGAACTGCTCGGGCTGCAATTCCGCCGCCTGGAGCAGGGCCGCCTGACCGACAGCGCGGAGCTCGCGCGGCTCAAGGCCGACTACGAGACGCTGTGGCGGCAGAGCCCGCAGGCGGCCGCCGACCCGCAGCTGTGGCCCGTGGCGCGCAACCTCGCACGTATATACGCTTACTACACGCACGAGGACACGGCGGCCGAAGCCCTGATGGAGCGGTGCATCGCCCAGGGGCGCGTGACGGCGCGCCGCCGGGCGGAGATGAAGACCGAATACGCCGATATGCTGTTGTTCATGGGCAAGACGTGGGACGCCATGTTGCTCTACGCGCAGGTGGAAAAGGACTTCAAGCAGGACGACGTCGGCTTCTACGCCAAGTTGCAGACGGCGCGGCTCTCCTACTATGTGGGCGAGTTCGAATGGGCGTTGTCGCAGCTGGAGGTTCTGCGCGCGGCCACGTCCAAGCTCATCGCCAACGACGCCATGGAACTCTCGCTGCTGATAAAGGAAAACAACAATGCCGACAGCACCTATGCCGGCCTGCGCCGCGTGGCGCGCGCCGACGCGCTGACCTACCGCCGTCTGTACGCGCCGGCCTTGCGGGTGCTCGACAGCGTGCTCGGGATGCCGGGCGAAAGCCAGCTCTACGACGACGTGCACTACAAGAAGGCGCAGATCTACCGGCAGACCGACTCGGTAGAGGCCGCCCTTTCGGCCTTGGAGCGCGTCTATCGGCAGCCGACGGGGCAGCCCGCCTCCCTTTGGGCCGACGACGCCCTGTTGCAGGCTTCGGCCTGTTACGAGGCCTTGGGTCAGCGGGAAAAGGCCATGGAAGCCTGCCGCGAACTCTTCACGCGCTTCCCGTCCTCCCTGCTCGCGCCCCAGGCCATAGAACGTTACCGCGCCCTGCGGGATATGTCAAACGCCAGTAAAACCACCGACCTATGAAATCCGCCCGTCCGTTCCGTCCGTCCTCGCCGGTTCAGGCCAAGAAATCCTTGGGACAGCATTTCCTGCGCAATGCGGCCGTCGCCGAACGCATCGCCCGCACGGTAGAAGACGCCGCCTTTCCGTCCGATATTTTAGAGATAGGCCCCGGCATGGGCATCTTGACGCAGTTTCTGTGGCAGTTGCCGGGCCGCCGCGTCCACATGGTGGAGCTCGACCGCGAGAGTGTGGCCTATTTACAGGCCACCTTCCCCGACAAGACGACCGACGGGCAGCTGCTGTCCGCCGATTTCCTGAAACTGGATTTAAGCACGTTGTTCGCGGGTCAACCGTTCTGTTTAATAGGCAATTACCCTTACAATATCTCGTCGCAGATTCTGTTCAAGGCCGTGGAATGCCGCCACCGCATCCCCGTCATCTCCGGTATGTTCCAGAAGGAGGTGGCCGAACGCGTGGCGGCGGGGCCGGGCAGCAAGACCTACGGCATACTGAGCGTTTGGGTGCAGGCGTTTTACGAGGCCGAATACCTGTTTACGGTGGAGCCCTGCGAGTTCAACCCGCCGCCACAGGTGCGCTCCGGCGTCATCCGCCTCATCCGCAAGGCCGACTACCGTCTGCCCTGCGACGAGGCCCTGTTCCTCAAGGTGGTCAAGGCCGCATTCGGCCAGCGGCGCAAGACGTTGCGCAACGCGCTCCGGGCCTTGGATGGCGGCCATCCGTCCGCGGCGGTCAACCTTGCGGCGGTTCCCGAACGCTATCTGTCGCTCCGCGCCGAACAACTCTCGGTTTCCGACTTCGTCACGTTGACGCAGGCGTTGACGCCCGTTGTTTGATTTGCCGTTCGCTCATTTTGTGTTATCTTTGCGGTTATGGAACATTGGTTTAACGAGATA
>CAMXAS010000132.1 GCA_947179195.1 uncultured Bacteroidales bacterium | reverse complement strand
GTGGCGGTGGAACTGCGGCATATCGCGCATCCGGCCTGACCCCGTTGCCTTTATCCGAAATTTTACCTAAATTTGCACCGCTTTGCAAAAAAGCCTTAGAAAACGTTAATCGAAGACATCATGAACAAGCAACTCAGAATCATCCTGCAAATCGCCTTGGGCGTCATCGCCGTGGTTTTGGCCATCGTCATCTACCGGGGTATCATGAAACCGGTCCGGTTCAACCAAGAAAAAGACCAGCGTGCCGCCGTGGTCGTACAACGTCTCAAAGACATCCGTACGGTACAGGAAGCCTATAAGAAAGCCTACGGTCACTTCCTCAGCGATATCGACAGCATCGTCCTGTTCCTGCAAGACGGCGAGTTGCCCTATACGCGCATGATCGGTACGGTGCCCGACTCGTTGACCGAAGAAGAGGCCGTCAAACTCAAAATCGTTTCGCGCGAGACGTTTACCGAAAACGCCTACAACGTTTTGTTCCCGAATGAAACCGACAAGGCCGGTCACTTGGCGCGTCTGCCCTATGTACCCTATACGCAGCAGACGGAGAAAATCGACCTGCAGGCCGGTTTCATCGAAAAGAACGGCTACAACGTGCCGGTTTTCGAAGCCAAGGTTCCGTTCGAACTGTTCCTGAACGGCATGGATGACCAGCTCATCCGCAACACGATTTCCCAAGCCAACGACCTGAACCGTTATCCGGGCATCAAGGTCGGCAGTATGGAAGAAGCCATCACCGACGGTAACTGGGAATAAACGATGGCATGGTTCTGCACCCAAAGGTGCATCAGCCCGCAATTACAGCAATACCGCGAGTCGGAACTGAGCCTGCGCCTGTTGTTGCGTAGGGGTGAAGTCCTGTTTTCCGTACAGGCCGACGATTTGCGCGTTCTTTGTACGGGTGATTACGTTTATCAAGACGATGGTCTGCATACCGCGCCGTCCGCTACCGACGATTCGCCGCAGCGGGCGGCCGCTTTGTTTAAACAGCGGCTCTCCGAACTGAGCCAGGCCGAAGTGTTGCTGAATCCCGACTGGCATTACCGCTGCGTGGAATACACGGTGGCCGACGAAGCCGCCCTGCTTATGCCGGCCGAATACGGCCTGACGCCCGATGCCGCGAGCGTCTTGCATTCACTCTACCCGATGCCGGCCCAAAGCGAGGAAATCACGGTGGAGAAATTCAAGCAACGGCGGATGCACTGCCATATCGTGAGCGGTTTCCCCGATTTATATATCCCGGCGGTCACTTCCCTCTATCCAAAGGCCGAACATAAGAGCGTCTATCTGCGCTTGGCCGAACGTTTCTTTATGACCGACGACCTGCCCAAACGCTTTCCGAACCATGTGCTGCTCTGCCTGCGGCCGCCCTATTTCGACCTTTGGCTCAAAGGGCCGGAAGGCTTGTTGCTGGCCAACCGCTACCCCTATCACAACTTCGACAACCTGCTCTATTACCTGCTCTACGCGCTCAACAAGCACAAGATAGACGCGGGCAACACGTTCCTGTTGGCCTGCGGCGCGGTCCGCGCCGAGCAAATCGGCGAGCGACTCGACGCCCATGTCGGCAGCTGGGCCTACCCGCCTTTCGAGAGCCATACGCTCTGCCTGCCGGCCATATACAAAGCTTAATCCCGATATGCGCATCATCAGCGGTCTTTACAAAGGACGACGGTTCCAGGCCCCCGACCGGTTGCCGGTACGGCCTACGACCGACATGGCCAAGGAAAGCCTGTTCAATATCCTCAACAGCCTGCTGGATTTGGAAGACCTGCACGTATTGGACTTATGCGCCGGCATCGGCAGCATCTCGTTTGAATTCTACTCGCGGGGCGCGGCCGAAGTGCTGGCCGTGGACCAATACGGGCCGTGCGTGGATTTCATACGGCAACAGGCCGCTTCCTGGCAGATGGAAAACCTGCGCGTCCTGCGGCAGGATGTCTGCGATTTCCTGCGCAAAGCCGCCGGCGGCGCGCCCCGCTTCGACCTCATTTTCGCCGACCCGCCCTACGACGCCCCTTTCCTTGCATCCTTACCGGAACTCGTCGCGGCCTCCGGCCTGCTCAAACCCGGCGGCCGGTTCATCCTCGAACACGGCAAGGCGCACGATTTTACACAACGCCCCGACTTTGAACAGGAACGGCGCTACGGCAAAGTCCATTTCAGCTTTTTCCAAAAGGCGGAATAACGCCTTCGCTTAGAGTCCACCCCACAACCCGACGAGGCCGATTAAAATGGCCACGAGGCTTTTGATGCCCTTGAGCAAGACGAATTGGCGGCGCGACTCCGACAACAGCACGAGCGACGTATGCCCGTCCTGCACGAAGGCATTGACGAGCAGCACACTCAACGGCACCACCGAAGCCGCATAGAGTTTGACGAACAGGAAATGCGGGCCGGAATACGGAATCCAGCCGATGCCGAGCGCGAGTAGCATCCAGAACAGCGGCCGCATCCAAAAGCCGTCCGCCTGCCCCGCCGGCACAAAGGTTTCCCAACACAACAGCACGTAAATCGTACCCAACGTCCAAAGGAAAATCGACAGGAAGTGTTCCTTGACGACGTGGCCCCAAATGTGTTCCTTGATGAAATGCCCGTCGGCGCGGCACAGCACCGCGATGGCGGCCAGTCCCAAGAGCAGGAACAAGCCGTTTTCGAACAGCCATTCGCCCCAGCCGCCCTCGTGCGTATGCCCTTCGTGCGCGTGTGCCGCGCCGCAGGCCGCGTGCCAGCACGGCAAATCGACAAGCAGGCCGACGGTGTACCACAGCAAGACCGCCAGCAAGAGCAAGCGTATGCCGAGCGTGACATAACGGTAGGACGCCGGTTGCGGCTGTGCCGCCGGCGCGTGTTCATGGGCATGATGATGGTGATGGGCATGGTGGTGCGCCGGCACACGGTCTTCCGCATGGGTCTGCAAATGGTCGTGCGAACGGGTCTTCCACTGGCGCAAGGCCGGGATGCGGTTGGCCAACAATCCCAGGCCGATACCCGCGGCCGTCAGAGCGAGGCTGATTTCAAACGTCAGGCCCGGCATCATGCCCCACATCCGGAACGCGTCGTCGCCGAGGGCCGTGACCGAAGCCGCCAACACCGCGCCGAAGCGCCAGAAGCCGTGCGTATAGAAGCTGACGGCCGCGAAGCCGCCCACACAGCCCGGAATCCAGCCCAACAACGCCCCCAGGCAGACCGACTGCCAGCCGCTGCGCCCTTCCGCACGCATTTGCCAACGCGCGGCGGGCCGTTTGATGGCGACATACTCCATGAGCGTCATGATCATCAAGACGAAACACGACAACTGCATGGCTTCTCCCAACGGCTCCAAGCCCCATGTATCCCAATCCAACTGCATCTTCTTCTATTTTACCAAGCCGGATAACGCACTTCCTGCAAGAACAGCGCGTGTCCGGGCACCGATTCGCCCGCTTGGCAACGGTCGCGGCCGTCCAAAATGGCCGGCACGTCCGCCACGGCGAAACGCCCCTGCCCCACGGCCAAGAGCGTGCCCACCATCGCGCGCACCATATTACGCAGGAAACGGTCGGCCGAAAACACGAAACAATAGCGTCCGTCGCCCAAATCCCGTATCTCGGCCCGCCTCAGGTCGCAGATATGCGAACTATCCGCGCCGTGCAGCTTCTCGAACGCGCTGAAATCGCGTCGCCCCACGAGCAGGGCCGCGGCCGCGCGCATGGCTTCCATATCCAAAGGTTGCCGCACGAAGTAACTGCCCTCCGCAATAAACGGGTTTTTGGTCACATGAATATAATAATGATAGGTCCGCTCCACGGCCGAAAAACGCGCATGGCAATCCATATCGGTTTCAAACAGCCGGTAGAGCGCGATGTCGTTCCCCACCAACGCATTCAGCTGATAGACCCAATGCGCGTAAACGTTTGTCAGATCCGCCCCCGCCGTCTTTTCGCTGCGCGCGACCGCGGCCGCCCATACGTCATCTTCTATATCGAAATGCGCATAATACGAAACGGCATGCACGCCCGTGTCGGTCCGGCCCGCGCCGGTCAACCGCAAGGGCGTCTTGAACAACACGGCCAAGGCCTGTTCCACCGCGCCCTGCACGCTCGGCACGCCGGGCTGCACCTGCCAGCCGCAGAACGAGCGGCCGTTATACGCCATATGTAGGAAAAAACGTCTCAACTCCGCAAAGGTACGGATAAAACGAAAAAAGGGAAAGCGCGCAAGGCACTTTCCCTTTT